>JBBSPQ010000024.1:0-10342 GCA_038258585.1 Pseudomonadales bacterium | reverse complement strand
CCGAAAATCCGTCGCCGGCAGCCAGTCGCAGCAATCCAGTTGAACCACAGATACTCAGCATATATACCGCGCTGTGCGCGGACCAACTTGTGTTCAACAGTCACTACAATCGTCAGACATTTCTCGACGGTGCCAGTGCACTGCTGACTAAGTTGCCAGACCATGTTCCAAAGAGTTTGGTCGAACGGCTGCGAGAGTCTACGGTGATTCCTGTGCCATTGAGCCAAGAGATTGTGGATGCAGCGATTACCCGAACAAACGATGAAATAGACATCCTCACGATAGTCTGGAACCATCGCTGGGAATACGACAAGGGCCCGTCGCTGTTATTGGCTATAGTGCAACTGCTGATCGCGCAGAAGGCTCGCTTTCGATTGCATCTTCTTGGTCAACGTTTTCGCCAGTCCCCGTCGGAGTTGGAGCTAGTGGGACAGTTACTGCTATCGCACTACAGCGAAAACAATATCAACCCCGGTCATATAGGCTATTTAAATGAGCGACACGAATACTGCCACGTTCTGGCCAGCTCTGATGTTGTGCTCAGCACTGCTTTGCACGACTTTCAAGGTTTGTCTGTGCTTGAAGCAATGACTCTGGGTTGCACACCCCTGACGCCTGCAGCGCTGGTATATCCTGAGTACTTGCCTGCTGAATGCATGTATCCCGTTCATGAAAATGACCAGCAAACTGCATTGAACGCAGCGACAATGCTGCAACGATGGGCCAAACAAAAAGCCACAGGAGTGACTCTGCCAAGAAGCAGTGCTGAACGGTTTTATCCCGCCGCTCTACTTTCGGCGTATTCACAATTGATACAAACGCTGACGAAGCAAATCAACATCAATGTAGAGTGAGAATTTGACCTCAGTCGGGCTAAATACATCTTGTGCTGGCAACAGCATCAACGCTAAAGTTCAGCCAGTTTAAGGCCATTGGACTGGTCATACGAAGGGAGTAGTAATGAAAGTATCCAGCTCTAAAAAAGCGCGAAGTCACAGCAGGATTAAGCAATTGTCCCGCACTGCGATCTTCACGTTGTGTGCGCTTGGTTGCGCCGTCGGGTGCACTGTAGTCAATGCGCAAACTGACAGCGCTGCCGAAGTCGACGAGACTCTATCGGACGCCGCATTTCAAAGCTGGCTTGCGATCTTTAGAACTGATGCCCTTGCCAAAGGAATCAGCGCCGCAACTCTTGACGAGATTCTGCCAACAATCGAACCCCAGCGCCGGGTCATCCAGGCAGACCGCAACCAAGCCGAATTCGTCGATACCTACGCCAGTTATCTCGAACGCGTTAGCCCGCGTAGAATTGAAATGGGCCAGACGCTGTTCAGGGAGCAAGGCGACATGATCACCGAGGCCTCAGAGGCCCACGGTGTGCAACCACGCTTTGTTGCGGCAATCCTCGGCATGGAGAGCAATTACGGCACATTTCCGATCACGGAACCGATGTTCAATGTCCTTGCCACCCTCGCCTTTGATAGTCGTCGGGGTGAGCAGTTTCGCAATCAGCTATTCGCCGCATTCGAAATCGTGGACAAGGGCTATGCCACCGCAGAAATGATGAAGAGCTCTTGGGCGGGTGCACTCGGCGCGCCACAATTCATGCCCGACAGTTATCTGCGTCTCGCAGTCGATCAGGACGGAGACGGAATTCGAGATTTATGGAAAATTGGCCCTGATGTCGTCGGGTCAGTTGCCAACTATTTGAAAGCCTACAATTGGCAGGATGATCAAACTTGGGGCCGAGCAGTGAGCCTGCCACCAGGCGGCGAGCAGTCACTGCCAGCGCCGCAAAATGAGGGTCTGCCACCCGACGCCACCTGCCGCTCATACACTTCGATGGGTGTTTGGCGCGATTTAAGTGACTGGCAAGAGCTGGGCGTAAGAAAAGCGGACGGCAGCGATCTACCGCAACGTTCGTTGGCAGCCGCGCTGATTATCGGCGACGAAGGCGACGATCAAGGCTACCTGGTCTACCGCAACTTCTGCTCGATAATGCGCTACAACCCCTCATTCAAGTACGCCCTGGGCGTAAGCCTCCTCTCCGACGGAATTGCTGGAATTGCTCCCTGACATATCAAGGAAGCTAATTGGGTGAAGCTAGTTTAGTGAGGAGAAGCACGGAAGGTCCGACAGTATGTGACCGTCGCCAGCAGGGATGCTGGCGCCGAGCCCCTTTATGCCCGCACGGGTACATGGATGGTTTCACGGCGTGTCATGGACAGCCGCAAAGCCCTAGGGTTCAATCCACTGAACTGAGAAGAATTAGTCGGAACTACCTGGAGAGGCAACAGATTCGAGAACTGGGAAAACGATGATCTGCCCAATTTGAATGGAACTGAAGTCCAGATCGGGATTGTACTGGCGCAGCAGCCACATCGGGACTGAATACTTGCGGCGCGCCATGCTTCCGATATTGTCGTTGGCCGCCACCTTGTACTGATCCAGATTCTGAATTCGGTAATTACGGAAAAAATCCTGCTGCTCCTGCAAATGGAACTCACGACGCTGCAACTCGAACTGCGCCACAGTCACATTAGAGAAATCCATCGTCAAACGCTTACCAACCACCACCGGCTGTCTCGCGCTCATCCGGTTGATCCCACGCAAATCAGATGATGACACCCCCAACCACTGAGCGTAATGTCCCAGAGTTTCTGACGCCTGAATCTCGATAGAATTATTACCAGACACACTGTAATCCGAAGGATCGGCCGCTAGGTCAACGGCCATTTGCTGATTGCTCTGCTCGATGTTTTCGACCGTAAGTTCCAAGGCAACAGAATCTTCGCCAGAACCATCATCCGTCTCATAGACAACCACATCGTTGTTAGGTTTAGGCTCCTCAAACAGCGATAAGGTGGCGGGTTGCGGAGCTGTCACAGAAGTTGAGGGCACTGTGACTGCCTCTGCTTTGGTGACGGATGGCACCTCTTGGGGAGAGACATACACAATAGGCTGCGTCACCGGGGCATTATTGCTTGGCAAACGCAATGTTTGACCAGGGTAGATCAGATCTGGATGATCAATATTGTTGATCTGCAAAAGAGTACGCTCGTCCAGCGCGAGTTTGTTGGCAATGCTGGATAACGTGTCTCCCCGTCTTACGGAATAAGAATCACTGCCCGAGCTACTTGCCTGCGCCGCGCTGCGCACTTGATTGGTGGCTGTCGCAGCAATCTGCGCTGAGGTCTGGCCGGTGGCTGCCGCGCTGTCTTGAGGCAACAGCAGGCGTTGCCCGATTTTAAGACGATGTCGATCGGCCAACTGGTTCAGGCTGGCCAACTGGGCAACCGATGTCTTAAAGCGTCTGGCAATGAGAGAAAGACTGTCCCCGCTCTGCACCACGTAGGCGAGATCCGGCGTCTGAATAGGGAATCGGTCGGAGCTGGCAATCCTTGCCATCAGTGTGTTGATGGGTGCGTTGAGAGAATCCTTCTGTATCTTGACAACAAATCCTTTTGGAATGCGCTTACTACCGTCCCACACGACAGGTCGCAGGGCAGGATTATCGAACTGGAGGTGTTCCAATGTGATACCGAACGCTTCAGCAAGCGTCTGTGCTTCGATGAATGAATCCAGCTCAATTTCTTCATACTCGGGACTGGGATCCAACTGCAACACACCGAACACAGTCTGAGCCTGCTTTTCGACATCAAGCACAGCCAGAAACTGGGCGTAAAAATTCCGCGAGGCGAAGCCAAAGTTTGGCCCCTTGTAGTTGGCAACGATATCTTCGATCTTGTTGCTGCCGGTTTCGCGCACAGCCCGATTCATACCGCCGGTGCCATGATTATAGGCAGTTAGCGCCAACGGCCAAGTGCCGAGAATCTGATAATTGTATTCAAGCAGACTCATTGCGGCGTAGGTGGCAGTGTAGGGATCCATACGTTCGTCCACGATGTGGTCGATACGCATGAAACGCTGACCGGTAGCGCGCATGAACTGCCACATGCCGGCGGCAGCAACACTTGAATAGGCTCCGGGGTGAAAGGATGACTCTACGTGCGGTAATGCGCCCAGCTCTATCGGCAACTCCTTGCCGCGAATGACGCTTTCGATATGAGAGCGATAGGCACCAGAGCGTATCAACCCCTCAACAAAACGGTCGGACTGTCCCAGTTGAAACCGGACGTTGTTAGCAGCAGCGCGCAACGTGTCATTGCTGGTGCCGACCGGCCAAGCATCCAGAATATCCTGCTGAAATGACGTCAATCCAGATCGTTTACCGGTAGCGAGCACTTTCAACGCATCTTGTATAAGGATTCGCTCCTTCTCGATAGCAGGCCGATCATAGTGCAAAGCCTCATACACAACGGCGAGGTTATTGGAATCGTGCAGAAAACCGTTGTCGGTATCGACTTCTGTATAGACGCGCGTCCAAAACTTGATCGCAGGTTCCATTGCTGCTGGCCGTGGAAACAGTGCAGAAGACTGTGCGGCTGCCAAACTGGTGTAGCCAAACAGAATCAGGATACCGAGCAGACGCAGCAATTTTAGAGGAGTGTTTATCATTTAAGGCTCTTGTTGGCACTAGCAATATAGACCCTTAGCAGGAAAATAAATTCCCTGAGGCCGGGCCTATACTAATAGAGCGAGCGCTTTTGTGAAAGCATTACCATGGCCCTTTGATGAGGCTTTTCTGTTAATTCGAGGACATATATGAGACTAAAAGAACACTCCTGATTTGCTGTAAATCCACTCCCTGCACCGGATTTAACTCATCGGACAATTGCTCTATACTGCGGCCCCCTTGTGAGGAATATCACGCGCAATGACAGACAATAAGAAACTGGCCCACGCCAGCCTGGAAAGCCTGTACCGCATTTTTACTGTGCCGGAAGCCCCGGATTCTACACTTGGGAAAATCGATCGCTCCATCTCGGAAAATCTGGCCGGTTTCCTTCAAGACCATATTGTTGCGTCCGAACGTGACCTCGCTTTAATCGAAAAAGATTTCTCCAATCCGTTTATTCCAGATGACCCTTCCTTTGTATCTGACCAGATAGAATTCCTGCTCGACAAACTGGTATCGCAGTCAGTACACATCTCGTCTCCGAGTTTTGTCGGCCACATGGCCTCCGCGCTGCCATATTTCATGCTGCCACTCTCACGCATCATGACGGCGCTCAATCAGAATCTGGTCAAAGTAGAGACATCCAAGGCTTTTACCCCGCTGGAGCGACAGGTCATTGGCATGATTCACCAGTTGATATACGAGCGCGACGAAGATTTCTACAAGCACTGGATGCATGACCGGGCGCACGCTATTGGCAGTTTTTGCTCGGGCGGCACTATCGCTAACCTCACCGCTCTGTGGGCGGCGCGCAATAATCTTTTTAAACCCGGCGACGGTTTTGCCGGGCTGGCACAGGAAGGACTCGCCGCAGGGCTGAGCCACTTTGGTTACAAGGGCTTGGCCGTGCTGGTATCTGAGCGCGGCCATTACTCACTGGGTAAGGCCGTAGATATCCTTGGCATCGGCCGACGCAATCTGGTCGCAGTGGAAACCGACGCACGCAACAAGATACGGGTCGACAGCCTCGCCGCGCGCTGTGATCAGTTGAGCAGAGACGGCATCCGCGTGATGGCCATTGTCGGCATCGCCGGATCGTCAGAGACTGGCAATGTTGATCCACTCAATGCGCTGGCAGATGTTGCTCAGGAACGCGACATTCACTTCCACGTCGATTCCGCCTGGGGCGGCCCGACACTGTTCTCTCACAAGTACCGCCGTCTATTGGCTGGGATTGAACGGGCTGATTCCGTAACTCTGGATGCTCACAAGCAGTTGTATGTGCCCATGGGTGCTGGTATCTGTGTGTTCAAACGTCCGGAGACGCTGTCCAGCGTTGAACACCATGCCGAATACATCATCCGCAAGGGCTCCAAGGATTTGGGCAGTCACAGCGTTGAAGGTTCTCGTCCCGGCATGGCAATTCTAGTGCACGCCGGGCTGCATATCATTGCCCGCAACGGTTACGAATTGCTGATCGATCAGGGTATTGGCAAGGCGAAAAAATTTGCGGAAATGATAACGGCCAGCGCGGATTTTGAATTGGTCACCGAACCAGAATTGAATATTCTCACCTATCGCTACGTGCCCGAGAGCGCCCGTCAATTACTGACCAACGAAGACCTTGAGGTCCGGTCGCAGGCAAACACTATTCTCAATGCAATGACGCGCAGCATTCAGAAGACGCAGCGCGGCTTGGGGCGATCCTTTGTGTCCCGCACACAGTTGACTCCCGCGCGTTATGAACGCGCGGCTATCATTGTTTTCCGGGTAGTGTTGGCCAATCCGCTGACCACGATTGATATTTTGGAGGGGATACTGACTGAGCAGCGCGAAATCGCATCCCGCGCGCCAGTACAACAGGAAGTGCAGCGCCTGATAGACCTCGCCGCTGAAACGAAATCCTGACCTGCTTTTTGCCAAGTCAGGATAAATAGACAGTTATGGCATTAAGTCTTGAGCGCCTTCTTTAGGGGGTGCCATGAGATCCTCTTTGGTAACGTTGAGCTTCAGCAGCAGACTCGAAGCGATATAGACAGAAGAGTAGGTTCCGACCACGATACCAAGTGTCAACGCAATCGCGAATCCCTTGATGGATTCGCCACCCACCACCAGCATCGCAATAACCACCAGCAACGTCGTCATCGCGGTGATAATCGTACGACTCAACGTCTGGTTCAGCGACAGGTTAATCAACTCTAACGGTGTGCCTTTGCGCACGATCCTGAAATTTTCTCGAATGCGGTCAAATACCACAATAGTGTCGTTGATCGAGTAGCCGATGATGGCGAGTACTGCCGCCAGTACAGTCAAATCAAACTGCAGGTGGAACAGCGAGAAAAACCCGATAGTAATAATCACGTCATGAAACAACGCCGCAACGGCAGCGATGGCGAATTTCGTTTGGAAGCGAATCGCAACGTAGATCATCACGATGCCAAGGGCGACGAGCAGACCCATGCCTCCGCTCTCTGCCAATTCTTCGCCGACTCGTGGCCCGACGAATTCGAGACGATTGATAGTCACATCAGCATCCGTATTGGCCATTAGCGCATTCAGAATATTGTCGCCAAGATCGACCAGTTGATTTGCCATTTCTTCTTCGCTGACAGTGTCGTCAATCGGCAGACGAATGAGGACTTCCTGATCGGACCCAAACGCAACGACCTGAGCATCTTCAAAACCGCCAGCACGCAACGCATCACTTACATCACTCACTACCACAGGTTGAGAATAACCCGCCTCTACCAATGATCCACTGGTGAAATCGAGACCGAATTCCAGCGAGTTGACGAACAGCGATCCAATCGAGATAACAATAGCAGCGATCGACACATAGCTGAAAAGCCGTGCCTTGCTCATGAAATCAAATTCTCTGGCTATAATGGCCATATTTCTCTCCACACCCTTCTTGATTCGTTCTACAACTTATCTGGCAATTGGTAGTCCGGCAATCCAGACGCCGTTAATCACACATAAGGTCCGATAGATAAAGTTTTTACTGTCTTGCCACCGTACATCAGATTGACCACCGCTCGAGTGACGATGATAGCCGTATACATAGAGGTCAGAATTCCGATCATCAGCGTGACCGCAAATCCTTTCACAGGACCCGTTCCGATAGAAAACAGAACGATTCCGACCAACAGCGTGGTGATGTTGGCATCCATGATGGTGCTGAACGCACGATCAAAACCAGCATTGATGGCTCCCTGCGGCGACAGACCTGCGGCAAGTTCCTCTCTTATTCGCGTAAAAATCAGCACGTTCGCGTCCACCGCCATCCCCACGATCAACACGATACCGAAGATGCCTGGCAGCGTTAGCGTCGCGGAAATAATAGACATGATCGCAACGAGGAGCAGCATGTTGACACCCAGCGCAATATTCGCTGCAACCCCAAACAAGCGGTAGTACCAAAGCATGAATATCAACACCATACCGACACCGAGATAAACAGCTTTAGTACCCTGAGCAATATTTTCTGCCCCTAGACTTGGTCCAAGCGTTCGCTCTTCCACGAAGTACATTGGTGCCGCCAATGCGCCTGATCTGATCAGCAACGACAGCTCATTGGCTTCTGTTGTGCTCAGACCAGTGATAACGAATTCCCGGCCCAGCGCGGCACGAATGACTGCATGACTGATTAGACGTTTTTCTTCGTAAGCTTCCTGTTGTTCCACCATCTCGCCATTTTCGCCGGGCGTGAATGTGGAACGAGTTTTAGTTTCACTCAGGACGATATCCATCAACGTCCCGATGTTGTCGCGGGTCACGCGGCTGAACTGTTCACCGCCTTGGGCGTCCAGATTGATCACTACCTGCGGCAGCCCCTGCTGATCCAGCGCCGAGCGGACATTCGCGACACGATCACCTTGCAAAATGACCTCGTTGCTGACATCGACCATCTGGCCCTGATATTCGTATGTAGTGTAAGAACTGGATGGGGAGCCAAGCGGTGCTTCCAGATGGAAGCGCAGAGTGGCAATACGTTGCAAAATTCGCTTCGCCTGGGCAGTGTCCTGCACACCAGGCAGCTCCACTACGATGCGGCTGGCACCCTGCTGTTGCACCACTGGCTCGGAAACACCCAGAGAGTCGACACGGTTGAGAATGGTAGTTTTGTTGGCGGCAATAGTGTCGCGTTGCATCTGCAGAATATCAGCCGGCAACAAACTGAGTTCCATATAATAATCGCCGCCCTGCTCGCGGTTAACGGGCTGCAATTCTCCGAAATTTTCACGGATGATGGTCCGAGCCGATGAACGTGAATCTTCATCTTCAAAGCGAATCTGAATGAGGTTACTGTTTTCAAGCGTCAGCGAACGCGAACGAATTCTTTCCGTACGCAGCAACTGACGAATGTTGCTCATGTTATTTTCCATGCGCCGGGACAGCGCTGCTTCCATATCCACTTCCATCAGAAAGTGAACGCCGCCCTGAAGGTCCAGACCCAGACTCATCTTGCCAGCACCAACTGCCTGCAACCAACCTGGCGTGGTCGGCGCCAGATTCAGCGCACTGAAATAGCCACTACCCAGCGTTCGCTCGATGACAGCTTTGCCACGTAATTGATCCTCAAGACTGCTGAAGCGGATCAGACCACTCCGACCGTCTACTTCTTCACCGAAGTAATCAATGCTTTCTGCCCGCAATGCATCCGTCGCGGTGCCAATGTCGAACTCGGTGATATCTTGATTTTCGTGGGATATCTGGACGGCAGGATCGTCAGGATAAAGGTTGGGGGCGGAGTAGATTGCCGCCAACAGGATGACGAACAGAACCAGAAGATTTTTCCAGAGGGGGAATTTATTCAGCATGGAGCGTTGACTCTTGTTAGCGGCCGCCGCAACCACGGCGGCCATGACTATTGATTACTGAATGGACTTGATAGTCCCTTTCGGCAGCGCGGCAGAAATCGACGCTTTCTGCATGTTCAGCTCAACGCCTTGAGCAACTTCAATTGTGACGTAGTCATCCGTTACTTTAGTGATCTTGCCCAGCAACCCACCACTGGTCAGCACTTCGTCGCCCTTCGCCATTGAAGAGACCAGTTCGCGATGTTCTTTGGCGCGTTTGGACTGCGGACGCCACAGAATCAGATAAAACAGGACAAACATGCCCCCGATGAAAATCACGTTAAAAATGACGCTTTGTTGTGGGGCGGCGCCGTCCTGCGCATAAGCTGCGCTTATAAAAAAATCCATAGCGTTAATCTCTCCAGATAAAGATGTGCAGGTATAAATGAGTGCGGTATTTTCAAAATCAACTGTCGGCCCAAGTTATTTTTATAGTTTTGCTTTTGGCAAGTGGGCGACTGAATTAAGGCTCTGAAGGCTCCTGTCTAGCATAGAAGGACTCGACGAAGGCGCTCAATCTACCCTGTTCTATAGCCTGACGCAAACCTTGCATGAGTTTTTGGTAGAAGCACAGGTTATGGATCGTGTTGAGCTGCGCTCCTAGCATTTCCTTGCATTTATCAAGGTGATGCAGATACGCCACACTGAAATTCCGGCAGGTGTAACAATCACATTCCTTATCCAAAGGACCGGTATCATCCTTATATCTTGCATTTCTCAGTCGCACCAGACCGGCACTGGTAAACAGGTGAGCGTTGCGGGCGTTACGCGTAGGCATGACACAGTCGAACATATCGATGCCCCGCAGAACAGCCTGAATGATGTCGTCGGGTGTCCCCACTCCCATCAGGTAGCGAGGCTTTGCAGCTGGCATCTGATGCGCA
Source organism: Pseudomonadales bacterium (assembly GCA_038258585.1). Lineage (GTDB taxonomy): Bacteria > Pseudomonadota > Gammaproteobacteria > Pseudomonadales > Pseudohongiellaceae > UBA5078. Next base: position 80 of record JBBSPQ010000024.1, on the reverse strand, counting down.
ATCAGATCCAGTACCTTGATCATCTCTTCTTTCGGTTCTCCGACAGACAGACCACCTATGGCGTAGCCATCAAACTCCAT
>JBBSPQ010000023.1:0-10373 GCA_038258585.1 Pseudomonadales bacterium | reverse complement strand
TCAGAGTACCTGGGATGCTGACCTTCATGTGCTACCCGCCTCACCGATGCTCGAGGGGGCAGAGCGCGAATTGATGGGAGTGGCGGGCGCACCCTACCGTCTGGCCGACCCATTGAGCAAGATTGCCTCGCAATATGCCGCAGTCGTTATCGATACACGTCCCTCGTTCTCACTACTGACGGAAATGGCACTCTTGGCTGCGACCGATGCGATTGTCCCGGTCGAACCGCGCTATCTGGAGACAGTGGGTCTGATGAGTGTGATCCAGAAAATCAACGACATCCGCGAAGGCCGGCGTCATCCAGAGTTGCGCATCAGCGGCATTCTGATCACGAAGATGGACAGACGCATTCGCGGACACAACCATCTGCTCGACGAACTTAAAGCTCATGCCGTGCTTGGTAAGCTGCTACTGGGCGTCATCCCGGCGAATGAAGCCGTGTCCTATGCCCACCATCAGCACCAGAGCCTGTTCACCTACAGCCCGAAATCACTGTACGGGTTCAAAGCCTGTGAGACACGGGAGGCGGTAAAGTTAGGAGATACTTTCCCCATCTGAGATCAGTGAATGGAGGTAGGTCAGATGGCAAAAGATGAGAAGGTATCTGCCGAAGAAGTGGTGCGAGATATTCGCCGCCAGACGCGAAAGAAGTACAGTGCGGAGGAGAAAATCCGCGTCGTGCTGGAAGGGCTGCGCGGCGAGGACAGCATCGCCGAGCTGTGCCGTCGCGAAGGTATCGCGCCGAATATGTACTACAAATGGAGTAAAGAATTTCTGGAGGCTGGCAAAGCACGGTTGACGGGGGACACCAAACGCGAGGCGACCAGCAGTGAAGTGATGGGGCTACGCCAGGAGAACGAGCAGCTCAAGCAGGTGGTGGCCGAACTGCTGCTGAAGAACCGAGCGCTGAAAAAAAGCGCGACGGACAGGGAGGCGAGCGCATGGGACGACTAACCCGAACTTCAGCCAGCGAGAAGTATGAGCTCATCCGCCTGGTCGAGGAGTCTGCTCTGCCGGTGAAACAGACCCTGGCCGAAATTGGACTGCCACGCAGCACCTTTTACCGCTGGTATGCCCAGTACCAGCGTGACGGTCTGGAGGGATTGCAGGATCACTCGAGCCAACCGCGTCAATTCTGGAACCGCATCCCCGAAACGGTGCGTGAGCGGGTCGTGCAGATTGCCCTGGAACGGCCTGAACTGTCGCCGCGAGAGCTGGCCTGGCATATCACCGACAGCGAGGGCTATTTCATCTCCGAGTCAAGTGTCTATCGTATTCTCAAAGCTTTCGACCTTATCACCAGCCCGGCCTTCGTCCTGGTCCAAGCCGCGGACAAATTCCAGCAGCCTACAAAGCGCGTCAACGAGCTGTGGCAAACGGATTTCAGCCAGTTCAAGGTCGTTGGCTGGGGTTATTACTATCTCTCGACCGTGTTGGACGACTTTTCCCGTTACATCATCGCCTGGAAGCTCACCACTGGCATGAGCCACACCGATGTGCAGGACACGCTCGACCTCGCGCTGGGCGCCACTGGGGTCACCCAGGTGGCTGTCAAGCATCGTCCGCGCTTGTTGAGCGACAATGGCTCTGCCTACATCTCGGCGGACTTGGCTAAGTATTTAGCCCCGTATCAGATCCAGCACATCCACGGTGCGCCCTACCATCCCCAAACCCAGGGCAAAATTGAGCGGTATCATCGCTCAATTAAAAACGTGATCTGTCTGGAGCATCACTATTTCCCCTGGCAGCTCGAGCAGGCGATTGCAGCCTTTGTCGAGCACTATAATCGGCAGCGTTATCATGAGGCGTTGGGGAATCTCACCCCGGCGGACGTGTTTTTCGGACGGGCAGCCCAGATCTTGGACGCTCGTGCGGTTGTCAAGCGGCGGACACTAGCGCTTCGACGGGCACAGCACCTCCTGGCACCCTCGTCCGCTTGAAAAGATGGGATAGAATTGGGGGAAAATGTCTCTTAGCAAAACACCTCTTGTGTCCCAAAGGTTTCGACGACGTACAGTCGAGATTAGCCACCTCCCAAGTAACAGCTCTAACCGATGTATAATAACTTTCCTCATCTAACTTGCCATTGTTTGTAAATTCGGATTTTGGCGGATATTTGGGTTTAAGGGTTCTCTTGTACAATTCATATTCGACGAAACGAAAATGCAATTTATCTTCAGATGATTCATATCGTTCACAAGTAATAATATCTACCCATTTTTCAGCAGATTGTTGCATGTTCTTTTTCACAAACAAAATTGCCATAGCGCCATCAGTAGAGGCGTGTTCAAGATACATGGCAAGTAATTTCTCGTTCACCTTATATTCCTAACTAAGATTGAGCTATGCTCCGTAACACAGATAATATGAGTGAAAAGATAGCATAAGTTATGACCGTGCCGTGTAAAAATTCAGACTGAAAGAGCAGTTGAGTCTTTACACAGTATGGGATTGATTCACGACTATTGTCGTGATGTTGCGTAAAACAGGTAGATTTCTCTCTGCGATGAATTTTTACACGATAAGGGGATTTTCTTGTTATACATGGTCACAATATCCTTGGCAGGATCCTCCACAACTAGCACTGTGACGCAGCTAGAAACGTCCCTCAGATGAGGTTTTTTCCAACCTTCAGGTAGTCGCAATCTTATTGCTCTCCCCAATCGCCAGCTCTAAGATTTTCCTCCAGATCCGTCCAGATGAGGAATGCAGCAGAGGTAATTTAGGCCGATAACTGTCTCTGAAGCTCAACTGCAAGCTGCACGCCCTGCGTAGCGAGGTATTCGACGAACACAACAAATTGATTGAATTGCACACCGCTTTTCCTTAACTCTGTTTCATGCTGTGACCAGATTTCTAATAGCAATTCGGCAAGGTGTTGGCGATCTCGATTATCGCTAAAAAGGTGTCTTGGGTTATCAACGCTCCTAAAGCATGTGTCTAGCCACTGTAATCCGTGCGAAAATGCTACGGGCTTGCCAACTGTACTAAGCATTTTCACTAGATTAGAAAAGTTTTCTTCATAATATCCAACTTTTTCCACCCAAGCGGTCAATTCCGCTGTAAGTTGAGAACTTGGATTCCAAGCTCGCTCCTTCCAAACATCAAGGCCATATTCATGTATCAAGATTAATGCAGCGAGCGTCTTGGTCACCTGTTGATTTCTAAAGCCGCTCGGATTATCTGTTACAACTCTAGACTCTAAGATGGTAGGGATCAGTTGTTTCCAAAGAGCAATGAAACGGCTTTCAAATGTGGAATCGTCTACATAACTCAGAACTCGATTGAGAAGTGATACTAATGGCTCAGAGGCTTTTTCCCAGGCTAAGATAACTGGGTCAAGAATATGCTTTTGGACAACTTCAAGCGGCTGATAGAGGACTAACGCCGCTAAACGCGGGTATAGCTCTCTTCCCCACTCCCAAGGCACTTGAAATAGCTGGTGATGATGATTGTCCTGTTGAGTTAATTGACTGTATCGATTGATTTTGGTGTTGTACAGAATCACTTCGTCAATAAACTGCAAGAGCTTGCCGCTTAACTCTTTCTGACTCTCGCCAAATTTAAATGGCAATGTTGATAACATTGGATGAAGGTAATAAGAACATTCGGCGTCCAATGTCGATAGCTCAGGCACCTTAGTTATCCATGTAAACTCAAATTCCAAGCGACTATCTTCTTGCGCAAATTCATAATCCGAAATATGACGTGCTCGAATAAATTTAGCTTTTTCCAGAAGAAAATTGAGGCAAATCCATACGAAGTCGGGATCAGATTCCCAAAGAGTAGTAAGACCTGCGAATAACTTTTCAAGGCTATATTCTTGAGCATAGAGAGCGAAGTGAAGAATCGCTCTTTTCGCATCTTGATCTTCATTATTGTGCCTGATCAGCGCCGGAAGTGCCGCCTCGGCGTTGGCGAAACCTTCATACGATTCTGATACATTAGTGTCAGGATTCACGCGAAATACGGAATCCAGAAGTTTTTGGCGCGACCACTCAAAATAATTCTGAGATAGTAGCCAATCTAGATGATAGACGATGAGCGCCGCACACGCTTCAATGACAGCGGCAGATTTTCTCGGCACATATTCGTCATCATTGTTAAGTTCTTGGTCAAATTCCAACGCTAGAGCCATCGCTGCTTCAAGGGACAAATGCTCTGGTAACTTATTAGACAGAGTTAACCCCGCCCAGGTTTGCAGAGACATGATCTTTCGAAGTTCATTGATACCCGCAGCCTCTGCTTCCGCGTTTTTACGGTCAATGATAGATTGCGGATATGTAAATGTAACTATTGTTCCTTGTCCGTATTTTTGACGAGAATAGTTATTCAAGTCGCTTAGTGCTGCAAGCTCCTGCATCTGATTTTGTATGTGTTTAATCCATCCTTCATCTTCCCGGGAATGTTCGAAAAAGAATGGCAGTCGTGAAGGGAAGCCTTTTAAAGCTGCCTGCAATCTCTCACGAGCTTGATTATTGTTAGATGTCATGATAATTATCGTAAATTGATCAAACCCAATTTGATTCAGATTCGCCTGCCACACCATATTTTGTTGTACTCGCCCCTTGTCCAGGAGCCAGAATGCAGGTTGTTCGAGTATTGGGACTAGCGCAAAGGCGAATTTTTCCGCATTTTGAGCGGCTGCTGATACACACATGCCGACAATCGCGACAGACTCGCTTTGGTCTAAAATGGTGTTAAATAGCCTTGCAGCTTGCTCCGCATTAGAATCTTTTAATACTTCGTCTAGCCATTGTTTTAATGATAACAGTGCTAAAGTGACTGTATGCGGAGCATAATCCCGATACCAAGTGTAAACATTACTATCTCCCCAAACTTTTTGAGTTCCACTTGATAGTACAATTTGCTGCGGCAAGGGGGTTTGTTGTTGATCAACTAATTGGCGTTCAGCCCATCTTTTAGTTGTATGGTTAACCAAGCGATTAATGAGTTGGATTCCGTAATTGGGTTGTAAATAAAGCAAAAGATAAAATACGCGATCTTGCTTTGGATCGGGTGGATACCGCCATATATGGTCATTGCGAATTCCAAACTCCCGCCGCCGATCAAAAGCATCACGATAATAGAATTCATCTTCCTCTTGACTTTGCGGTTCCAGGAAAATTTTCAGAAAAATCTCGATTAGAACCTGAGGTAGATGCTTAGCTAGTGGCACCCATATCAGGCTATCGCGTTCAAATAATAAGTGTGCGAGCCTATTACCGTGCTCGTCAAGCAATTGTTCCAAAAGACTTGCAACTTCGCTCGGTAGAAGATCTGCGCCTGTCAATACTGCTGCTACGAGTCTTTTACGAACCTGGTCGCCCATGGATCCATCGCGAGATGAGATGGTAATAGTGTCATCATTTTTATAGTAAATATCATTAAACTCTTCACGAAAATCATGGTCAAGAAGTTTTAGGCAGAACAAACTTACTTCACGCCGCAGAGGATTATCGTCTTGTTCCATCCATAAATACGCGGCTTCGGCAAAGTCGGATAAACTGCTAATTGGTAACTTGCGATTATCTATCAAAAACCAGTTCCAAAAGGCTTCCCACGGTTTATTAATAGGCTTGCGAAACTTCGCCTGCAATTGAGCAATCTCTTCTCTCGACAGTCGCGCTTCTAATTGAGGGTCAGAGGAGAAGAGATCATTGGAGGTTGTAAAAACGGTACGCAAAATCCGAATAAAATCCGTAAACGTTTCTCCATCATCCATCATTAGGTAAGGTTCAATGATTGGCAAAATATCAGCCAGAAGCGGCGAATGTAAAGGAGCTTCGAGTACGATTTGCCGCCAGCGAGGTAATATTTCACTGGTATCGCTGAATAATTTTACTAAGCTAGACCAATCACGCCCCGATAGTTTTAGCTCCAGATTTCGAAGTGCAAGCAATTGTATAGGTTTGCTGAGTTGTAACGTTTCAGCGTGTTTTTTCAAAAACTGAATAAGTTCTGCTCGGCGGGATAACGCAATTCGAGAGATTGTCCAATCATCGAGAATATCGTGTACAAATGTCACGCGGTGCTCTTCTCGATGAAGTATTCCATCGGCAACTAACGCTCCTAAGATCGTAGCCTCTATTTCTACAGTGGGAATCGGCATTTTACTGTGTAAAAGACGATATTCCCCCATAAAAAGCGTTGAGGCTTCACGTTGGTCTGGATTCCCCTTACCATTTGAGGTTTTTTCGCCATTGCGAATTACTTCTTGCCAATATCGTTCCACGAGCCAAGATTCAGTGAGAGTCTTTGGCTGAGGTTGCTCAGTCGGGCTGAGTTCTGGATAAGTGAGAAAATTCAGAACAAAAGGATTTCGCACTAAATCTTGGATATGATCTTGTTCAGTTAAGTACTGAAGAGAAGGAAATACCTCAACAACCCAATCAACTTCAGCTAATTCAAGTTTGGGGATATACCACTCCGTGATGCTTGGTACATCATAATTTTGTACAAGTAGGGGTTTAACGAAGCGATATTGCTCTTCTCGACATGTGGCAACAATCCGCCATTGCCCTTCGCTAGGGAATGAATTCCTCGTGAGGTTTTCATTATGCCGTAGCACATCATTAATGAGATCAAAGAGTATATTACGCTTGTTTTCATCAAGGAGAATTTTTTCGAGCTGATCAATAAATAAGGCTCGAAAAGGAGCGGCGGAGAAGGCGCTTAGCAAAGTAGAGAAATCATGCTCGATTCCGATGTTAGTAGTGAATTCATCAATGCTAACGCCGGTTATGTTGTCAATACTCGTAGCAAGAATATCCCCTTCCTGACGAAGGTCATCTACTAACTGATTTAGTAAAACAGACTTGCCTGCCCCTGGCTCACCTAGTATTACAATAAAGGTATTTTGTGTTGTAGCCTCCTGCAACGTGTGAAATATTGGTGAACGTGGTAGATGTATTTGATTGCCAATCGTGGTGTGAATTCGTCTAAGTGTTCGATCTGAATGTAGTCTTAGACGCTCCAGATCACTGCTGTAGTTAACATTCTCTTTAAGCGGATAGTTCGCTAATGCGCTACGGAGGGTTGACCCGTCAATTGAACCACCCGAGATGGAATATGTGGAGACAAGCGTCTGCAAAGTAGAAAGTAATTGAGTAACCTCTTCCGCATTCCGTGATCTCAGTTGATCAAGCAGACGCGCATGTACATAGGTCTGATCGTGTCCACCCTCATGCTCAAAATCAAAATGTAAGTACACGAAACATCTGAGGAATTTCCATATCTCATCTTGGGTTACTGATCTATCCGCTATTTTGTTTAGGGTTGTCTCGTACACTGTTAAATACTCACGCATTTCCCTTGATGAAAAACCTTCAATTCGAATGCGCTGAAATTCATCTGCTGAATTCGAAGTTCGCGCCCATTGGAATAAACGTTGAAGATGCCCATCGACTTTGGTGGTATAGCTGCCAGTTGCAATACCTAAACGATCCTTATTAGGCTCAAATGAGCCATTCGTTCCGCTAAACGTTGTCCAGCAATCTGACAACACTTTACGAAATGTCTCATCATTCGGCGAAATGGTGATTTGGTGTTTTACTTGAATAACAATTTTATGTGTTACGGTGGTCGCCGTCTTTGAAGTAACTACAACATCATCAAGAATTGAGCCATCCCATCGACGCTGAAATCCAACATTTTGAGTAATACCGTCATTGAGTCCTCGTGGAGTATCAGCAGCAAGTAAGGATACTAAATAAAACGCTCCAACCAATGTCTCAAAGCGAGTCCCGCCGCCACCTGTAGAAAACGGATTGGAGTTGATATCAGTCATAAGTCCTACACCTGGTTCAAATCAACTCGATATGATTTTCTGGATTTAGTAATGAGGATAATTGTCACTCGAAACGATATCGCTTTTTCTCTGCGAGCCACTTTTTTTAATTCGATGTAGGCGAAGTGAAATACCTATCTAATTTTAGAAAAGTGTAATACAAAGTAACTAACAATGCCGAAAACAGTTTTGAATAAGTTTAGTAACGTTGTGAGCTTTTTAAGCTCGCGAGCCTAATACAAGTAAAAACTTTCTTAAAATGTTCCTATTTTCTACTACTTGTGGAGTAGAAGAACCTGAAGAGTGGAAAAACCTCGTCCGTCGCTATCGATAGAGTCTGGGTTCGTTTCAAGACGAGAGCGAAAAGAGCTATTCATTGCCTGGATGTTCTCGATGAAATCCTACACGATTACTGCCGTGATGCCGCCTAAAGTTTCTCTCAGATTGGGTTTTCCACCCTGCATAGACTAATGCCTGATGCTACTCGTGGAGGGCCTCTAAGAGCGCGGAAGCATTTCCTCTCTTTACCTTTACCGAGGTAGGAATAGGTCAGACTAGTAGACAGCCAAGCGAAATTTGGTGGGTTTTTGTAGGGGCAGACCCATGCAAACTTGTTTGCACGTCTGCCCTTGTAATTGTAGGGGCACAGCGCTGCTGTGCCCTGTTTCCAACCCACTAAAATCACACAGGTCATCTACTAGTTACTTTTAGTCAGCGTACCAACCAGAGAACTGTGTGCTGGCTCTCATAAGTTCTTGATGTTTCCGAAAAGTTGGGAAATTAATCCCTAAGACCAAATGGACACCTCGCCTAATTATGTCGGTTGTTAAATCAAGTACTTTGGTTAGCATTCAGCAAGGCTTACGTGCCATCCAAAGGGAAATTTCACCATAGTCGGCGTCCTTCAGAGCTTCATAAGCCTTATTGAAACCTTCAAGCATCAGCAATCGTTCAAAAACATCTAACGCTGAAGACCCTACTTCACCATCAGGGTCTGTTCCATAGATTCTAAGCGCGAGCGAAATAATATCGTCTTGCAACATTGCAGCGGCATAGGCGATGCTTCCCATCTGAGAGCCAAGCAAATCGATTATTCTGTTAGCCGCAGCCAATATAATTCTCTGATCATCGGGATCATCGCTAATGTGTTCTTTAAAGTAAATAATCAGTCCCTGTGCGCCGTCGGCTACAGAGGCTGACGCAATAAATGCTTCAAGAAATGGTCTAAAACGGTACATTTGCGAGGAGTTCATGTTTTGAAAGCACTTTGATACCTCATCTCTCACGGAAGTGTCTGTGTCATTGATTAAAAGAGACAGCATCTGGAAACAATATTCCTCGTAGTCAGGAGAATTTACATTGGCAGAAAATATCTTGGCTGCTCCCCTGCGAAGAGGCACATCCCCAACCAATAACTCGGCAGCCATTTGCTTGGCCTCATCATGGCGAAATGCCGCACAGCAAAGAAGCATTGCTCCTGCTTCTTTAGTCCATTCGTGCTGACTAGCGAGCATTGTTCGAAGATACGGCTTCGCAAGGTCAAAGTTATGCCAAGACATCCAATTGAGCATGTTGTGGACCCTGTGTGATGTTAGGAGCAAGTCGCGTCCTCGCATCAATTGATCGAGTAACTGTTGTGATCGCTCAGTGTCTTTGGCTGCGTCTTCGTAAAGTCCCAAAGCATTAATTGCTACTGTATGAACTACGTCGGAAGGATCAGAGGCGACTCTAGTGAGAAACTCATATACGTATTCAAGCAGAGGTTTAGTTCGAAGGATTGCTGCGACAGCAACAATTTCAACTGCCATGCCTCGTACAGAGTTAATCCCCTGAGCATAGATTTGATCATAATTAGCGTCAGCATGTTCCAGAATTGTGGCAGTCTGTTCACGCTCATTTTCCAGAGTGGGATTTTCATCGGTTAAGGCCCACGTTTCGATAAGGTTTATGATAGCTTCTGGTATTTCTGTCGTTCGGGGCAAGCTGCGCAACAAGTAACAAATACGCCGACGACCGTCCGTATCGAAGAATACTGCAAATCGTTGGATGAGTTCAAAGACCGAATCACGAGATATTTCTGCTGCATTCAAACCTTCTATCAAGGCGACTGTGTACGGTGAAGGAGTCGACTCATCAAATCTTTCCGCGAAGTTATAAAATCTCTGTGGGTCCTTTTTGACATATTCAATAAATTTTCCTGGCTCAACTAGCCCACTAGGCGGTTCAAAATGCCGAGCATCCGCATCGTAGCTAGCGATTAACCTAAGCCAATTATCGTCATTCAATGCTTCTAAACTCTCATCACCGACCGTGGATGAAGTGGAATTCCAGCTCCAGCCTTGCGTATGTGGCTTTCGGTTGATTTGGTAAACATCCAATAAACGCTGTAGTTCCTGCAAGTGATTTATTGCTCGCTGACTCAATAGTTCTTGTGGCACTGCACTTAAAAATGTAAGCTTCTCTTCTCGGAAGTACCTTAAGTCATCACGCCACCGCTGAAGTCGCTGCTCTGGTGTTGCTTCTGAAGGAATACGACGCCTAAATATCGGAAGTTGATCGAGTACTAACTTTTCTAAATTTGCT
>JBBSPQ010000022.1:0-10385 GCA_038258585.1 Pseudomonadales bacterium | reverse complement strand
GACTTAGGTTTTGAAAACCTCTGAGTGACACAGTGCCATTTTATTTTAAATGATTCTGTTTTCGTTTTTATTGCCAAATAAAACATCAAAAAGCAAATAAAATTGGAGAGATAAATGAAGCATTTGACGTCAAATTCTCACAAGAAAAATCACCTCTGCATAATGATTCAGGCATGCATGGCAATGTCGTTGTGTACTCCTATTATGCTTTCCGCACAGACAACTGACGAAGAAGTAGAAGAGGTAGTGGTTACTGGCTCGTACATCAGAAACAGCGCCTTCGCACAGAACTCACCCGTTGCGACTATTAATCAAGAAGAGTTGTATGAGTCTGGCGCTCCCAGTATGGCGCAATATATCCGAGATCTGACTTTCACGCAGAATACGAATGTGGTGAACAATGTGCTCGCCGGTTCCAGCGGAGGGCAGAGTTCAACGGGAACAACGTTCAATCTACGAGGACTTGGCGAGAACAGCACATTGACCCTTATGGACGGAATACGCTCCATAGATACATCCATTACCGCGATGATTCCGGATATCGCGGTCGACCGCCTGGAAATTGTGCTGGATGGTGGATCGGCATTGTACGGTTCAGATGCTGTTGCAGGGGTAGTCAATCTTATCCCAATCAAGCAATTCGATGGTTTGAGGGTGCGAGCGTACTATCAGAACACTGATGAGCGAGGCCGCGAAGATGGCACTCTGGCCATTCTTGGTGGTAAATCCTTCGATAACGGCATTAACTGGGTGTGGGCAGTTGATGCCAGAAAAAGTACCCGTCTCAACCAATACGAAAGGCCTCGTGAATGGTTGATGGACGATGGGTCGTCTTCTTCAGGAAATCCGGGCTCCTACAGGCGCATCAATAACGGAAATGTAAATATCGGGGGACTTCACGGCGGCACTTCGACTGGAAGTATTTTGGTAGACCCAAGCTGTGGAACTTTCAACGAGGGTCTTGAAGATCGCACTACCAAATATAATACTCCCAGTGGCACTCGAATTGGGACCTCATGTCAGTTCAATTACACTCGCACTTACCCTTATTCAAACGGATTGAATGAGTACAATATGTACCAAAATGTTACCTGGGAAGCGACGGATTGGTTGCAGTTTGAATTTACTGGCAATTGGAATTATCTCGTCAATGAAGGTAGCCAAGGGGTGGTCACCGCTCTCAATAACAACAATCGGTTTGCGCTGTTGATCCCAGCGGATCACCCTGCCAATCCTTACGGGTTTGACGTCAGTCCATGGCTCTGGCGGCCTTCGTCGGGCTTAGGAGTTACACCGCGCTGGATTAATGAAAATGGGAACTCGATCACGGGATCTGATACCAGCTCAAATCGACTCAAGCTTGGGGCCAGGTTTGATATGACTGAAACGTGGAGCGGATACGCGTATTACTCCCGACAGGAAAGGAAAAACTATTCGCGAGCTTACGGCTTGAGTCTGCCTAGAATGCAGTTGGCTTTCGATGGTCGAGGTGGCGATAGTGGTGATCTTTATTTCAATCCTTTTGGTTCTCAAGACCCTCGTTCTCCATTTTACGTGGAGGGTGTCACCAACAATAGTCAGGAGATCATGGATTGGATGTGGGATTCGGGTGGCAGAACAACTGGCCGTGACTATCTAGATATCGGCGAAGTAACGGTGACCGGAGAACTTTTTGATTTGCCGGCCGGCGCAATTGCCATGGCGACCGGTTTCCAGTGGCGTGATGTGGAAGAGAATAGCTATGCCAGCCCTTTGGATAAACTGGGCCAGAGTTATTACACAGATATCCAAACACCACTTGGGGATGACACTCGTTATTTCAGTGAAGTTAAGGCGGTGTTTCTTGAGTTGGAGGTGCCAATTCTGGAAAGCCTTACGCTTCAGGGAGCCGTGCGTCATGAGCAATTCACGGATTTCGGGCTAGAGTCTACAACTCCCAAAGTCGCTCTACGCTGGGAAATTTTTGAAACTCTGGCATTGAGAGCCTCGTGGGGAGAAAGCTTTCTTGCTCCCACTCCTACGCAAGCCCGACCATTTATTCCAAACGAAAGTTGTGGCGAGGCATTTTCCGGAAACGATCCGTTCTTCAATGTGACGCTTATCGGGTCTGCTACTTGTACTTCCGGCAACCCCGGTCTTGCCCCGGAAACATCTACAATCCGCAATATTGGCGCGACGTGGGAGCCGACGGAGGCCATTAGTCTGAGCCTGGATTACCAAGAAGTTGAATACGTGGACAGGATCAGAACTTTGGATGATACCGACACGGTTTATGCTCAGTTCGACGCGTTCCTAGCCACTATTGGTAAAAACAGAGAATCATATAATCCTAGTGCTGGGTCTGCAGACAGACAGGCCGCTGAAGCCTATCTGCGGTCGATAGCCGGTCCCGGCAACGCGGTATTGCGCGACAGCAATTTGCAAGTGGATACTATTTACCGGCAGGCAGCAAATATCAGTTCTGTGTTCATTGATCTGATGGATCTAAACGCGCGCTACACCATGAGCACAAACAACTGGGGCACCTTCAGAACGTCTTTGCAAGCGTCATACTTTTTTAATTATGACTATGCTGATCTTAACGGAGTCATTGTGGAGGCCCGTGGTTTGCAGAATGCCCAGACCGGTATTGTTCCACCTTTGCCGTCAGTAAAAGCTAACCTGCGAGTAAACTGGTTCAGAGATCAGCACAGTGCTAGCGTGAGTGCGAATTATCGTCACCATGTCAAATTTGATGACCGGATAATCGACCGTTACGGTGACGGCTGGGCAGCTACGGTTGATCGCCTGATAGATTCTGAAACCATAGTTAACGCACAGTATGCTTACGTCTTGGATAACTATCTGGATAGTACTTTTACAATTAGCGTTGGCCTTAGCAATGTGTTTGACAGACGGCCAGAACGCTTGCCGATTCAAGGCGGTTTCGAATCGCGTCTTTCCGTCCCTTGGGGGAGGCAGTACTGGATGTCAGTAGACTGGCAACCGGGTGCATAAGGTTGGTTTTCTGACAGTATTTTCCGCCTAGCTGATCCGCGCCAACGATTGTTAGTATGACCCCGTTGTACTGACGAGATAACAAAAGGCAGGAGTAAATATTTTTACTCCTGCCTTTTTAGTTTGTCATTCTAAAAACCTCATTAGTTGTTACTTACCTTCCTAGTTTTCACATCCTCTGTGTCCCATTGTCTCGAAATCATTTCAATTTATCGCAATGACTCATAGAAATACCGATTCTCAAACTTATGGAACTAATCGTACGTATAAATAAATGCTTGAAAAAAAATTCACAAGGCGAGTAAACTCCCGGCGCCGGAAGCTGTAACAATTTGGCGCAATTTGTAAGGAGCTCTAGCTTCTGGGGGGGGGAGTGAAACCTGACAATGACACGATGGAGTGATGGTTAATCTGTAAGTTATTGATATAAATAACAAAAGCAAAAAATTCAATACAAATAATTGTGGCTAACACGCGGAGATAAATATGCTACACATTACCAAGCGCGGAAAATTGCGTTATTTGATCCACACCTGTCTCGCGACTTCACTTGCTCTACCCTTGGTCGCCCAAGCGCAGCAAGACCCCGAAGTTGAGGAAGTAGTAGTTACCGGTTCCTACATCAGGAACAGCAAATTTGCTCAGAATTCCCCCGTAGATACAGTCAGCCAGGTGGACCTGTTTGAATCAGGCGCGCCTAGTATGTCTAATTACATTCGAGATCTGACGTACACCCAGAACACTGACGTGGTTGCCAACGTGTTGGCGAGTTCGGATGGTGCACAAGATGCCGTTGGTGCCAGCTTTAACCTGCGTGGTCTTGGTGAGAACTCCACACTCTCACTGGTTGACGGCGTACGCACAATAAGCCCAGCAATTTCAAGTACCTTGCCTGAAATTGCAATTGATCGTCTGGAAATGGTACTCGACGGCGGATCTGCACTTTACGGTTCTGACGCAGTTGCCGGTGTTGTCAACATCATCCCAATGAAGAATTTTGAGGGCTTCCGTGCCCGTACTTACTACCAGACCACTCAAGAGCGTGGCATGGAAGAAATGACTGGTTCTGTATTGTGGGGTAAGGGATTTGATAATGGCCTGCATTATGTAGGCGCTTTCGAAGTGTCCAATAAGACTCCACTGATGCAGTACGAAAGACTGCGCGAGTGGGAGAAAGCTTATGGAACGTCAACATCTGGTAACCCAGGTGCCTTCCGAAAAGTTAACAATGCGACCCCGGGCATCAACCTGTATCAGAAACATGGCGGTACAATTGCCGGTGGTAACCTGATTGACCCATCTTGCGGTACCTTCAACGAAGGTGCTCCAGGTCATGGCCAAGGTGCTTTCAGCACTCCATCAGGTGTTCCTCAGAAAAGTGCTACCACTGGACTACCGACAGGTTTATGTCTGTTTGATTACACCAAACAGTTTGCTTATTCCACTGAAGAGAAAGCGTACAACCTTTACAACACCCTTACCTGGGAGGCGACTGATTGGTTGCGTCTTAATGCAACTTTAAATAATTCATATCGACTGACAAATGGTCGCACCACTTCTACTACAGCTGTAACCGGTAACAACCAGAACGTGTTAATCGTTCGCGGTTCTCATCCAAACAATCCTTATGGTTTTGACGTGGTACCTTACGCATGGCGTCCGTTTACAGAGACTTACTCTGTTAAACCAAGTCATTTGGAAGGGTCTACCGGTTCGCGTGAATACGAAATTCACACGTCGCTTAACCGTCTGAAGTTCAGTGCCGAATATGATATGACTGACACTTGGACAGGTTATACCTACTACTCCAAGCAAGAGCAGAAGGCGATGAACGACTCCTACTCCACACACTTGGGTCGTCTGCAATTGGCTTTGGGTGGACAAGGGGGCCCTAACGGAAACGAATACTGGAACCCCTTCGGTTCTTCTGATCCGCGCTCTCCCTTTTATGTGGAAGGTGTTACCAACAACTCTGCTGAGTTGACTGAGTGGTTGACTTATCAGGATCCGAATCGTGTGACTGGTAGGGACTATCTGGATATATTTGAAACGGTGATGACTGGTGAAGTGTTCAATCTTCCTGCTGGCGCCGTTCAAACAGCGTTCGGGTATCAATGGCGTGACTCAACTGACGATAACTTTGCTAATCCCTTTGACGTTGCTGGTTGGGATTACAACACGGTAGTCGGGGCGGCGACGCCAGAGGACGAGCATTATGTTTCTGAAGTGCGTGCAGCATTCTTAGAGTTTGAAGTTCCGATTCTGGAGACATTGCAGGCGCAATTGGCGGTACGCCACGAGCAGTTTAAGGATTTCGGCATAGAGGCGACTACACCAAAAATTGCTCTGCGGTGGGAAGCGCTGCCGGAATTGGCCGTGCGGGGATCATGGGGCAAAAGCTTTCTGGCACCAACTGCAGTTCAGGCGCGTCCATACGTAAAAGATGAGAACTGTGGTGAATTGTTTAGTGGTCGCGATTCCTTTACAGGGACGCTGCTGACTGGGGCAACAGTCTGCTCTGCTGGTAACCCCAATCTCTCCCCAGAGACTTCTGAAATCCGTAACGTGGGTCTGACGTGGGAGCCAGGCAGCTTGCTGGATGGTTTAAGTGTGTCTCTGGACTATCAGGAAATTGAATACACCAATCGTATCCGCACCTTGACCAGTCAAGATACGGTAGCGTTCCAATTCAATCAGTTCCTGCAGGCAACGGGTATCTCGGAAGCGAGTTATTCAACGGTTCCTGGTTCTGCCACTCGTGTTGCGGCGGATGCATGGTTGCAACAGTACGCTAGCAGACCTGGTGCTGCAGTAGATCGCCGCTCCGATTACACTGTATCTTCGGTGTACACGCAGGCCGCCAATATCAGCTCCGTGTGGATTGATTTATTCGACCTGAAAGCCGTGTATTCATTCGATACTCAGGATCTGGGCAGCTTCACAACTACCCTGCAAACTACTTACTACAAAACCTATGACTATCAGGACTTATTCGGTGGTCGTAAAGAGGCATTGGGTAAGCAGAACGCCAACACTGGTATTGTGCCACCCTTGCCCCAGACCAAATCAAACCTCCGTTTGAACTGGTTCCGCGACAACCAGAGCGCTTCGCTCTCTGCCAACTATTGGTCAACTGTGTTGTTTGATGACACCAAGATTGACGCGTACGGCGATGGCTGGACTGCTCCAACCAACATCAAGGGTGAAGTTCGCTATGATGCGCGTTACGCGATGGTTCTTGATCAGTACTTCGACAGCGAGTTCACTCTGAGCGTGGGTATCAACAACCTTTTTGATCGTCGACCACAACGTCTGCCGATTCAGGGTGGTTTTGAAACCCGTCTTTCTACTCCATGGGGCCGTCAGTTCTGGGCTTCTGTCGAGTGGACGCCAGGTGCGTAAGATGTGTGATTCTGTCGGGTGGGCAACTGCCTGACAGAACGTTAAGATACAAAAAAGGCCGACTCAATCTGATTGTGTCGGCCTTTTTCTCTACCAATAACTCTCCAACGTTATCTGACCAGAAATCCCGTCTATATTTCGAACGAACCCTTTTTGTTCCAGTGCGACTGCAGCATCCTGCACCATTCCCGGATTTCCACAAAGCATGAACTGTGACCTCTGATGATTCATCGTTCGATTCGCGACTCGCTCGAGAGTGCCATTACTAATACTCGCAGGAATATGGCCGTGAACAGTGTTTTCGACTTTTTCCCGACTCACGAATGGCACGAACGTAAATTTTTCGGGATACATTTGCCGTAACTCTTCAATAAGATCGCCATAACCAAGATCGCACCATTGCCGCACTGCATACACAAGTACTACATTGTCGAATCGTTCCCACGGACTGGAAGTTTTGAGCATGGAAAGGAAGGGCGCTACTCCAGTTCCTGTCGCTAACAACCATAGATCATCTGCGGTCGGTACCTGATCTAGAATAAAACTGCCCTCAGGTTGCTGTTGTATCCAGACAGAATCGCCTGGCTGTAATCGTGCTAGTTCAGTAGACAGCTGTCCATCAAGATTGGTGTAGAAGAAAAACTCAACAGGACATTCACCTGGAGCGCTCAGAATTGAATAGGGCTGGGAGACACGCTGATTATCGATATCGAGTGCCAAAGACGTATATTGACCGGCCTTGAATAAGGCCAACTCAGCGTCTATACGTAGGGAGAACAGATTTTGAGTACGATGCGCATTGGTGGCGATTAAGCCTTTAATCCACGTCTCTTTTTGGTCCGTCATACACTCTGCCTGTTTGTCTGCAAATCTGATCCCGTGAACAGTCTTTTGAAGTGGGCGCGCATTGTCGCATATTTGCCATCTATTATCCTTTTCCATGATCAAGAACGCAGTAAGAAAAATAATAGCGCTGCGAATGGTTTTTCTATAGTCTCCTAAGTCACTGACTTTAAAGACGGAAATTCCTGTTAAGAGTATTTGAGGAGACTGATATGCTGCACCTGTGGTTTCAAACGGCACTCTGGAAGCGGATATTGATCGCCCTGGTTTTGGGCGTCTTGGTCGGTAGCTTATGGGGTGAGGGGGCCGTTTCAATCAAGTGGATTGGGGATCTGTTTGTCCGTCTAATAAGTATGGTCGTGGTGCCCTTGGTGTTTTTTACTCTGGTATCAGGAATCATTTCCATGGGGGATCCTCAGAAACTCGGTTCACTGGGTGTAAAAACGCTGGCGCTCTACATGCTGACTACCATTGTCGCCATTACCATAGGCTTAGTGGCAGCCGCCGTGTTGCAACCCGGCGTGGGGGTGGACCTGTCATCGACGGTTCCTGGAGCCGTTCAGGCAACCATTCCGTTAACGCAACGGTTGATGACGATTGTTCCAAGTAACCCAGTCGCGGCACTGGCCGAAGGGAATATCCTTGCAATAATATTTTTTGCTGTTCTGTTCGGCGTGTCGGCGTTGGTCGTCGGAGAGAAGGCTAAACCTGTGGCAAATTTTGTGGATGCTGTTGCGGATATCATGCTGAAAATCACCGGATGGGTGATGGAAGTGGCACCATTTGGAGTCTTTGCCTTGATTGCCTGGGTCTCAGGAACTCAGGGAGTTGTCGCTTTGCTTGACGTAGTCCGTCTCGCCCTTGCTGTTGTGATGGGTTGTGTCATTCATGTCGTACTATTGCATGGCGCCTTGATGAAGTTTGTGGTGAAGGTATCGCCGCGGGCATTTTTTCGCGCGTCCAGAGATGCCATGCTGGTGGCGTTCTCCACCTCATCCAGTTCAGCGACCATGCCTGTGACCTTAGCAGTAGCAGAGAAAAATATTGGCGTAAGCTCTGTGGTTGCCACCACCGTGATTCCCCTTGGCGCTACGATCAATATGGATGGCACTGCTCTCTATGTTGGCATTGTAACTGTGTTCGCAGCGCAGGCTTTTGGCATGGATCTGTCGTTTATGGATTATTTGCTTATCGTAGGCGCCACGACACTCGTTTCTGTCGGCACAGCAGCGGTGCCAGGTGCCTCTGTTTTTCTTATGGCCGCCGTAATGGGTGCGATTGGGATTACTCCTGAGCAGATTGCCGTCGTCGTTGGATTCATTATTCCTTTCGATAGACCCTTGGATATGACACGCACGAGCGTGAATGTCGTAGGAGATCTCTCGGTGGCAACGGTCGTGGCGAAGTG
Organism: Pseudomonadales bacterium; assembly: GCA_038258585.1. GTDB lineage: Bacteria > Pseudomonadota > Gammaproteobacteria > Pseudomonadales > Pseudohongiellaceae > UBA5078. The sequence continues at coordinate 1,735 of JBBSPQ010000022.1, read as the reverse complement.
GGAAGGAGAGCTGGATGTGACGGTGTTGAACTCGCCCAACGAAGTTTAATAGCTCTCAAAAATACTATTTAGAACGACCAGGACAGGGTAAATCCGATGCGGACATCTTCATCGAGTACTGCCAGTGCAGAATCGTTGTCGGCCTGAGTGGAGATGATCTGGCTCATCAGAGACAGGTTGTCACTAAGCGTGTAATTGGCCGACAGACTTATCAGTAGAGTGGCTGCGTCCAACGCACTTTGGACTGTGGCCGCAAGCAATAAATCACCGTTACGCAAGCTGTTGGAATAACGTACAAGTGCATTGCCGCTGACGTCGTCGGCGATCATTGATTCTCCCGTTCGCAGTTTGTCTTCCGCGTCTGCAATAGATTGTGCCGAGATTCCCATGCTGATGTTCTGATCGTTGCTGATGGCATATTCAAAACCGACAGAGCCGCCGAGTTGATTGATCTTTCTGGTTCGAACACTGGGAGGCATGGTCTTATTCAGAGGCGAATAGAGGACATCGGCAAGTATGCCCTGACTGTAAGAAAGATCGAGTTTAAGCAGCAACTTCCCGATGGCTCTGTTGGCACTGAAGCCCAGTAGCAGGAAATCATTGGCTTTTGCGACAGCATCGCCAGTGCCATCGACAGGGGCCTCGTAGCGCAGCTGATTTTCCTGCAGATAGGCTGCCATGATAGCGATATCACTGCCCGTAAACGTCCACCGCATTCTAGTGCCAATCTCGAACAGTGGCTTGTCGCGTTTGTAATCGGTCAGGTTATAGGAGGGCTCGAAGAAGAAAGGGCTGCCTCGAACAGGAGGCGGATTGAATTCAGGGTACAAATTCAGAAATGTGGATAGATGCTTGTTGGCGCCGAATCTATCCCATACCAGCATCCACTGGTTCAGACGCGCATCCTCGATGTCGATGATGGTCAGGTCTCGAAACTCACTGGTATTGATTACATCCAGAACGGAGTTCCCATCGTTCTCACCCCACACCACAGTCTGGGCGCCCAGCTTGAAGCTCTGATCGTCCGCACTGTGCTGTACAAAAAACTCATTCAATCGGAATTCGGTATCAATATGGTGGTCATTGGCGCGGTATTCGTAATCGCCAGACCAGTATAGTTTGGCCTGTGCGCTTGCCTGTAACAGCCAGCCTGACGCAAACGGATTCTGGTACCGAGTTAATAGGCTGAGGCGGTTGTTTTCTATTTGCGCGGGTTTCTGGCGCGTTGTGCCATCGGGGAGTTGCACTTCGTGGCTGTTGGCCTGACCATAGATCTGCTGACTGAGTTTAAAGGTAAAAGGTACTAACCAGTCAGGCTTGTTGTCTTCTTGTTGAATAAAAAAATCGTCTCCAAAACTGCTGCTGTCAAAACTGAAATCCCCAACAGCATCGGGGAAATCCTGGGCAATTGCGGTTGTCGTGATGAGGGACAGTGCAAGCAGGAAAAATGCAGAGTGAGAGGTATTTAATACTTCAATCAACTTGTGCCCGCAGCTTTTGTAGTTCAGTTTCGCGGAATGCCACATCAGTCAGAGTTCGCTGTGTAAGAAAGTCATCAGGCACATCTATGCCGGTGTTGATCTCGAGAGTCGCCATGTTTGACAGGCGATTGCTGACTAGGTTCATCATGGTCAACGAGCGTGCCACCCAAACATCATTGATCAATTCGACACGGGACGCCAACAAGCGTTTTATTTCACGACCATGTTCATCGTACATGTCGACTCGGAGAGCG
>JBBSPQ010000021.1:0-10518 GCA_038258585.1 Pseudomonadales bacterium | reverse complement strand
GCAAGGTCGTGCTCTACCAACTGAGCTATTCCCGCAATAATTTCTGTCAACCAGATAACTAGGCACTGCACTTTGGCCATCTTGTCATCTGATCTCTTCCTAGCCCAGAACCTGCATACTGTCTGGTCCGTGGGCTGAAAGAGGCGCCTATTCTAATGCCATAACAAACTATGTCAAGCGATTAAGCTGCTAATTTAGTACTGTTTTTCCCTCTTTTGACCACGACGCTAAACTGCAAAAAAGTCAAGTCTTGAGCAACACTTCTTTGCCTTATTCTGTCGTCAGAGTAGGCAAAGCTGCACGCAGATAAGTGATCATCGACCACATGCTGAAGAAAGCTGATATGTAGATCAGCACGTAGCCAATCTGTAGAAGCAGGGTCGGAGTGCCGGCGTCCACAGCAATCAGAATGGTGATAGCAATCATCTGCACGGTAGTTTTAATCTTGCCGAGGTATCCCACTTTGACCAGATTGCGCTTATTGAGGTTGGCCATCCACTCCCGCAATGCGGAGATGAATATTTCGCGGGCAATGATGATGGTGACAGGCAGCACGAACCAGGGGCTGGTGTAGTTGGCGACCAGCAGCACCAACGTCATGACAACCAGCAGCTTATCAGCCACCGGGTCGAGGAAAGCGCCAAAGGGGGAGGATTGATTGAGTTTGCGGGCCAGAAAACCGTCGAGCCAGTCAGTAATGCTGGCGATGGCAAAAACGCCAGCGGCGAGCAGTTTGTGATGAGGGATCGGCGCATAGAACAGCAGGATCACCACAGGCACCATCAATACACGGGAGCACGTAACCAAGTTTGCGATGTTCATTGTTTCTGTGATTCTCCTTGTGTAACAGCGCAATTCTACTCGTTATGCAGCCATGCATAAATCTCTTCTGCCAGCTTTGTACTGATTCCGGGCACTTTTGCCAACTGTTCCTCACTCGCACGCTGAATTTCCTGTTGACCGCCGAAGTGCTTCAGCAATTCCCGACGCCGCTTGGGGCCAAGGCCAGGAATCTGTTCTAACACAGATTTATTACGGGTTTTCGAGCGCCGCTGACGGTGTCCGGTAATAGCGAAGCGGTGGGCTTCGTCGCGTATCTGCTGTAACAGGTGCAGCGCGATGGACTCTGTCGGCAACACAATTTCGGTGACATCATCGCCGTGCGACAAGAACAGCGTCTCCTGCCCTGCCCTGCGGCTGATACCTTTGGCGATGCCAATGAGTTGAACACTTTGAAGCTGGCAATCTTCCAGAACACGCCGAGCCTGAGTCAGTTGCCCCTTACCTCCGTCGATCAAAAGAATGTCGGGAATCTTGCCACCATCGACCGACTCCGCGGCCTCCTTCGCTATTCTTGTATAACGACGACTCAGCGCCTGATCCATGGCGGCGTAGTCATCGCCACCCGTGATCCCTTCGATATTGAAGCGGCGGTAATCCGACTTGAGCGGGCCATTGACGTCGAACACGACACACGATGCGACCGGGCTCTCGCCCGAGGTATGACTGATGTCAAAGCACTCTATGCGTTGCGGCATGGCGTCCAGATCGAGCGCCTGCTGCAGATGCTCGAAGCGCTGCTGCACGTTCTGTTTGTTGGTAACGAAACTCTGCAGGCTCTGCTGGGCGTTGGTCACCGCCATGGTCAGCCATTTGGCTCTGTGTCCGCGCACGGCACCGCTGATCTTCACGCTCTTCTGGGCGCAGAAGGTCAACGCCTCAGCGAGACTCTTTGCGTCTTCAATAGCGGGGCTGATGATGAGTTCACGAGGAATGTTAGCCTCATTGCCTTCGCGCACGTAATACTGGGCGATGAAGGCAGAGAGCAAGGCGCTCTCGGAACCGGCCAGTTTGTCGCGTGGAAAGAAGCTCTTACTGCCGATTAGACGCCCGCCTCGGATCACTATCAAATGCACACAGGCATAGGCTGCGTTGACTGAGGCGGCGAGTACATCGGCGTCATTGCCCTGATCGGAGACATACTGCTGCTCGTGGATGCGGCGCAGATCGATGATCTGGTCGCGGATCACCGCTGCCCTTTCAAACTCCTGCTGCTCGGCCTTCTGTTCCATCTTCTCGCTCAGTTCGCGGATCAGAACATCGCTTTTGCCATTGAGAAACAGCGTCGAGTAATGCACGTCCTGCGCGTAGTCCTCTGGTGAGATCAGATTCACGCACGGCGCGGTGCAGCGGTCGATCTGGTATTGCAGGCATGGCCTGGAGCGGTTGCGGAAATAGCTGTCTTCACATTGCCTGAGCTTAAACACTTTTTGCAGCACACCAAGGCTCTCACGCACAGCGCTGGCGCTGGGATAGGGGCCAAAAAACGTCGCATCACGGCGTTTGCTGCCCCGATAGAACGACAGCCGAGGAAAGTCGTCCTTGTTGGTGAGCATGATGTAGGGATAGCTTTTGTCGTCGCGCAGCTCGATGTTATAGGGCGGACGGTGTTGCTTGATGAGGTTCTGTTCCAGCAGTAACGCTTCGGTCTCGTTGCTGGTGATCGTCACCTCGATACTGTAAATGCGCGCCACCAACGCCATGGTCTTGGTGTCCAGACCGGAGGGGCGGAAGTAGTTGCCGACCCGCTTCTTGAGATTTTTGGCTTTACCGACGTAAAGAATGGCGCCCTGCTCGTCATACATGCGGTACACGCCGGGACGTGTACTCAGGCTGGCGATCAAGGCCTTCGGGTCAAGCTTGGGCGCTTGGGGATTATTTGTAGGGATTACTGCTGGTGTTGACATCGCTGAGTCCATGTTTGACAGCGAGGATAGTCAATTCGACATCGCTGTTCAAACCCAGCTTCTCAAAAATACGGTAACGATAGCTGTAAACGGTCTTCGGACTCAGGCACAGATGATCCGAAATCTTATTGACCTTGTGACAGTCGATGAGCATTAGGGCAATCTGCAACTCGCGTTCGGACAGCACATCGAACGGGGTTTTCTTGGGCTCATTGAAAGGATTAAGGGCCAGTTGCGTGGCAATACGAGGCGTGATGTAACGCTCGCCACCGTGAACCAGTCGCACCGAGCGGAGCATTTCCTGCACGGAGATACACTTAGTGATGAAAGCAACAGCACCGGCTCTTAGCATACGCGTTGGAATCAAACCTACTTCAAGGGATGACATCGCAATGATGCGGTTTTCAGGGTGTGTACGCATGATGCGCTGGGTCGCTTCCATACCGCCCATGCCGGACATCTTCACGTCCATGATAATGACATCGGGGGTAATGTCGTCGAGCAGTCGGATGGCTTCTTCGCCGGAATCTGCTTGAGCGATAACGTCCATGTCGGACTCATCGTTGATAATCCGGGCAAGGCCGCTACGGACCAGCTCCTGATCATCGACCAGCATTACGCGAATTTGTGATTTAAGCTCAGACATCTGCATCATCGTTATCTCTAGATTATGCCGTCCATTGCACTGCTTTACTTACTACGGGTTATTTTGCAGGAATCCACTGCACTTCAGGTTCCAGCACTATCTCAAATTGCGCCTTAACCGACTCCATCACCTGGCCGGCCAGTGCCACGATTTCATCAGCACTGGCATTACCGGAGTTCACTAACACGAGCGGTTGTAAGTGATAGACAGTGGCGCCGCCTAACGTCTTTCCCTTCCAACCCGCTTGCTCTATCAGCCAAGCTGCCGGGATTTTAACAGCATCGACCGCTTCATTGTACTTTTTTTGTACAGTGCGTTGATCCACGGGAAATGAGGGTATTGTAGGGAAAAGTTGCAGTACTTTCTCATACTGCATCACAGATATAACGGGATTTTTAAAAAAACTGCCGGCATTGCCCAATATTTTCGGATCGGGCAACTTACTGCGGCGTATCTGGCAGACAGCATCGAACACATCCTGCGGTCGAGGAGAGTCGGTTGTCTGCGCCAGCGCCTGGGCTAAGGCACCATAGACCAGGTTCACATCCGGCGTGGTATGAAGGCGAAAACTCACCGACAATACAATTTTTCTGCCCTTCAATTCGTTTTTAAAAATGCTGTCGCGATAACCGAAGTCACATTGTTCTGCCGTCATCACTTCGATACTCATGCTGTCGCAATCAAGCAACTGGAGTTCAGTGATGCTGTCCTTCACTTCGACGCCATAAGCTCCAATGTTCTGGATCGGAGCGGCGCCAACGCTTCCCGGAATCAGCGCCAGATTTTCAAGCCCGTAAAAACCATTATGCAGACAGTACTCGACGAAACCATGCCAGTTCTCACCGCTGGCGGCGGTCACGATGACGCTACCATCATCCTGAGGATGGGAGACAATGCCTTCGAGTGCTATTCGAATCACCAAGCCCGGGAAGTCCTCGCGCAACAATATGTTGCTCCCGCCGCCAAGAATGAATACGGGGAGGTCAATTTCCTTCGCAAACGCTAATGCCCGTTGCAGATCGTTCACGGATGTTACAGAACAGAAATAGCGTGCGAAGGCGCTCAAACCAAACGTGTTGTATGGTTTGAGATCGACCTGTTCCAGCATGTTCAGTTCGGTTGTAATCACTTCTGGCATGAACCTCTCACGGATGGATGCAGCTTGAATGTAGCGTCAACTCAGGTGATGAATCTTGATATGGGTCAGCAATGCATCGGAGGCCTCTTCAACCAGGTTCAACACCAGTTGAAATCCGTCACCATCACCGTAATACGGGTCGGGAACAAAACTGTAATTGTTGTCTGCAAAATCCATAAATAGACCCAGCTTCTTGCGATGCTCTGGCGGACACAGACGGGTCAGGTCGCGCAGGTTGTTGTCATCCATAGCGAGGATGTAATCGAAATCCTCAAAGTCACTCGCTTGTACCTGCCGCGCACGTAAACCACTCAGACTATACCCGCGCTGTTTTGCAGCAGTGCGAGACCGTTTGTCCGGCTTTTCACCGATGTGGTAGTTGCCAGTCCCTGCCGAATCCACTTCTATATACTCGCTGAAACCTGCGCCATCGATCTTATGCTGGAAGACGCCATGCGCGGTAGGCGAGCGACAGATGTTGCCAAGGCACACCATTAACACACGTATTTTTTTATTGCTTGTCACTTCTAAGCGGCTCCGTGATCGTTCTGAAGAAACGCTCGCACTGCTTCCAGATCTTCCTGAGTATCGACACCGGCAGGCATTTTCTCGCTGGCGCGCCCCATATGAATTCTGATGCCGTGGCTCATCGCACGCAGTTGCTCCAGACGTTCGGCAACTTCCAGCGCTACCTGCGGCCAGGTGACGTAACTGTTGAGTGTAGATACGCGGTAGGCATAGATGCCGACATGGCGTTTGCCAAAAACCACAGGCGACGTTGCTGACCCGGTAACACTCGTTATGTCACGCCAGGGAATCGGAGAACGACTAAAGTACAACGCATAGCCGTGCAAATCCGTGACGACTTTTACCGCGTTTTGATTTCTGAATTCATCAACGCTTTCAATATCTTCATACAGTGAAGAGATGCCGGCGTCGGGGAATTTCTGCAGATTCAGCGCTACCTGATTGATGGCTGCGGGCGGAATCAGTGGCTCATCGCCTTGCACATTGACGACGATTTCGTTCTCGCCCAATTCCAGTTGAGCGGCCACTTCCTGAATGCGATCGGTGCCAGACTGATGGGTCGATAACGTCATGCAGACATTGTCGGTAAATGCGAGCGCTGCCTCGCGAATTCTGTCGTCGTCGGTGGCGATATGGACTGCGCGGGCATCGCTCTTTAGCGCCTGTTCATAGACACGTTGCAGCATCGATTTACCGGCAATGTCCAACAAGGGCTTGCCTGGCAATCGCGTCGATGCATAACGGGCCGGGATGACGACGACAAATGACATTAATGCTTCTCCCGTTCCTCGGCGCTCAATGCTCTGGCTTCATTCTCCAACATGACCGGAATGCCGTCGCGGACAGGAAAGGCCATTGCGTCGCCGAAGCAGATCAGCTCGCTGGCTTGGCGATCATGTTTAAGGGGCCCTTTGCACACCGGGCAGGCAAGAATAGTTAACAGTTTCTGATCCATGACATATCCTCATTCATTAATTTTTGGGAGCAGCAACATTTTTGCGAACCCTAATCTTCTGCCGTACGTCGCTAACAATCTGTGTAGTGAAATCTGCATCCAGTTGCGCTTCGATTGCAAGATACCAGCAGTGGGAATCGGCAAACTGTTCACACTTCACGGCATCTTTCTGTGTCATCACCAGTGTGAAGCCTTCTGCGAAGCGCAAGTCTCCCGCCGTGAAACGATAATGATCTGGAAATGGATGGCACAGCGGATCATATCCCAGTGCTCGCACCGTATTGAAAAATCGTTGCGGATTGCCGATGCCGGCGATTGCATGCAGCTTCCCCCCCGCTGCGTTAGGCAATTTGTTGACCGGCAATCGCTCCCCTGTCGCCAGATTCACCCATGACGTTGGTTCCAGTCGCATCAACGTTTGCATCGGTGCCCTTCCAGCGCTTTCAGTAATGGGATACCTCTCGCCACTGCCGCCGTTCACGACGACATAATCGACTTCTTGCAAACGCTGCGCAGGTTCACGCAAAGGGCCCGCAGGCAACCCAAGTCCATTGCCTAGCAAGCGATCGCCGTCGATTACAACAATCTCAATCGCCCGCTCCATTGCATAGTGTTGCAGACCGTCGTCACTGATAATGACGTCACACTGGTCGTTTAGATGGAGAGCCGCAACGGCCCGCGCTCGCTTTTTGTCTACCAGCATCGGGCAAGTGATGCTGCGTCCGATTAAAATCGCTTCGTCACCTACCTCGTCGACCCTTGCCGCACTAGAGACACTATACGGTTGTTCCGGCGGAGTGCCGCCATAACCCCGACTGATGACGGCCGGACGAATGCCGTTGTTCTGCAACAACTTCACCAGCGCGATCACTAGAGGGGTCTTGCCGGTTCCGCCGACAGTGATGTTACCGACGATGAGAACGGGCGGATATTCGGGGCGAAGAATACGTCGACGCTCCAATCTGACGCGACGCCTCTGCGCGAAAAAAGAGAACAGCAACGATAGTGGCCACAGCAGCCAGAGCCAGGCGCGTTTCCGATACCAGGCGTCGACAAGAGCCATTACGTCACCTGCACAGGTTCAGAGAATTGAATTCGATGCAGCGCTGCGTAATGTCCCCTCAGCGCCAACAACTCCTGATGCGTGCCAGACTCGACTATCTGTCCTTTATCCATCACCAGAATCACATCGGCGTTTTCAATGGTGGATAAGCGGTGGGCTATCACAAAGGTCGTACGCCCTTTCATTAACGTACTGAGGGCTTGTTGAATGTGTTGTTCTGATTCGGAATCGAGGGCGGAAGTCGCCTCGTCCAACACCAGAATCGGGGCGTCTTTGAGGAAGGCCCGCGCAATCGCTATTCGCTGCCGCTGACCACCGGATAACATCAATCCGGAATCACCCACGATGGAATGAAGACCGTTATCCAGATTCTCAATGAACTCCATCGCGTGTGCATTTTTTGCGACCGCGATGATAGCTTCGTCATCGATGCTGCCATCGTTACCGTAGGCAATGTTTTCCGCGACGGTTCCTTCAAACAGCACTACATCCTGACTAACCACTGCAATCTGTTTACGCAGATTCGCGAGGGTATATTCCTGCACCGGCAGACCATCAATCTTCAGCACACCGGAATTTACATCGTAAAAACGCGGCAGCAAGCTGACCAACGTGGATTTGCCGCTGCCTGATTTGCCGACCAGCGCAACGCTCTGTCCGGGTTTCACCGTGAGATTAATGTTACGGAGTACCTGTTCGCTCTCTTTGTATTGAAAGCTCACATTGTCGAATGTGACTTCGCCCCGAACGCGTGGAACTTCATGAGTACCATTGTCCTCCTCTGGCGTTTCATCAAGTAGGGTAAAAATACTGTCGGCGGCGGAGATGCCGCGCTGTATAACAGAATTCACCTGTGACAACTGGCGAATAGGTTTGGCCAGCGACCCTGCCAACGTCAAGAACGTAACGAAATTACCGGCAGTGGATTCGGCGAATATTTCCGGCGACATCGCGAACCAGATCAAGATCGCCATCGCAATGCTGACCAAAACTTGAATCACTGGAATGGCTATTGACTGGGTGCCGACCATTTTCATGTTCTGACGTCGATTACGTTCGCTTGCAGAATTGAATCTCGACAACACAAAATCTCTGGCGTTGAAAGTACGCACAACACGTTGACCCTTGATGGATTCGTTAGTGATCTGTGTAACATCACCCATAGAATTCTGCATCTGTTTGCTGTATTTCCGAAACCTTCCTGAGGCAAACGACACCACTGTGGCAACACATGGCGCTACCAACAAGAACGCCAGACTCAGTTGCCAGTTAACCCAGAACAGCGCGACAAGAAGCCCTATGACAGTAAGGCCTTCGCGGAAAATGACAGTCACCGCATTGGTCGCCGCGCCACTGATCTGTTGCACGTCATAGGTGACTTTTGAAACCAGTCGCCCTGCCGTGCTTTGATCGTAATATTTAACCGGCAGATCCAAAAGCCTGTTCATGAGGTCGTAGCGCAATCTGTGAACGATGGAATTAGAAATATATTCGAGCGAATAACCGCCCATAAACCCACCGATGCCCCGCACAACAACAATGGCGACACACAGTAAAGGACTGATGATGCGTGCATCCGAATTCTGGGCCGTCACCTGATCGACAGTCCAGCCTATCCACTGGGCAGTCGCCACACCGGTCAGCGAGAAAATGATGTAACCCAGCACGCTGACGGCGAATAACCCGCGATGAGGTTTTACATAGGTGAGAAGACGCTTATAAAGATCCCACCCTTTTTGATCAATCTTATGTTGTGCCATAGTAGGTGTCAGTTGTCTTCGTCTGGTTTTCTGGTGGCGATACTCAACCGACTGAATCCCGATTGCCCAATCGCATCCATTGCCCTTACTACCGCCTGATGGGTCGCATCGGCATCTGCAATCAGAATGAGTGAGACATCCCGATCGCCCTCCGCGACTTCTTCCAGGCCCTGCATAAGCGTGCTCAATTCCGAATTCACCAGCACCCTGCCATCAATCGCATAGGTGCCATTCTGACTCACCGATATTTCGATTTGGCGGGGCGATTCCTGCACGGGTGCGCCATCTGCTTCCGGCAGATTCACAGACAGCCGAGTCTCATGCGTGAACGTGGTCGATACCATGAAGAATATCAATAGCAGAAAAACCACATCAATCAATGGCGTCAGATTAATCTGCAACTCTTCCTGAATGCGGCGCTGAAACTTCACTGCGCGGGAGTCTCTTTGATTTCGACGCGACGATCAGTGTGCAACGCGTCAACCAGCTTGATGGATTCCTGTTCCAGGCTGAGCACCAGTGTGTCAACCCGGCGCATGAACAAGCGATGGAACATATAAGTAGGGATAGCAACGGACAGACCGGCCGCCGTCGTGATCAAGGCCTGGGAGATACCACCCGCCAGCGCGTTAGCATTACCGGTGCCCTGCAACATGATCTCGGAAAACACGTCGATCATCCCGATCACCGTGCCCAGCAACCCGAGCAGCGGTGTGATTGCGGCGATAGTGCCCAGAGTGCTGAGGTAACGCTCCATATCATGGATGACGAGGCTGGCGGCATGCTCAATGCTCACTGTCATCGTCGCACGACCATGTTTGGAGTTCACCAGCCCGGCCGCCAGAATCTGTCCAAGCGGCGAGCCCAGACGCAATTCCCGCAGATGAGCGGCGTCCAGCTCATTGTTCTTGATCCAGGTCCAGACCTGACCGAGGGTGTATCGAGGAGAAATTCGGGCTGCGCTGAGTGTCCAGAAGCGCTCGATAATGATGGCGATGGCAACGATGGAGCACAGAATAATTGGCAGCATCAACCAGCCGCCCGCCTTGACTAATTCAACCACATTGAACCTCCGAGAATGACGGCGGCTACTTTACCATACTCGACCGCCGTGTCGTGAGCATGACTTGCCGTCCTGTGAGCGCCACGAAAGAGCCGGGGAATCAGCGCCAATTCCGTGCAGGACTGCTGATTCGACACTAATCGCGGGATACCAATATCGTGGGTGCGAACTCCGGTATTCCTGCGGCGCCATTGGCACAGATTCGCCAAGACAGAATCTGACGGCTCCCGACAAAGCGGTATTCAATGGCAGCGACCCTATGGCATTGTAACGCGCCACAACCGCAGCCGATGGGTGCCCGAACTGACTGCGATAGCCTGCCGAATAGATGACGTAGCGAGGGTTTACCGCAGCAAGAAGCGCCGGCGTCGACGACGTATTGCTGCCGTGATGAGGGGCAATCAAGATGTCGCTAGTAAGGCTATCGCCATAATCCGCTACCAAGGCGGTTTCGGCATTCGATTCGATATCTCCCGGCAGTAAGACACTCTGCCCCTTGGTGCGAATCAGTAGAACGCATGAACTGTCATTGCCCCGATAAGGCATTTCTCCCGTCGGAGCCAGTATATGAAACTCTACTCCATCCCAGTTCCAGTGTTGGCCGCGCCGGCACAGTGT
>JBBSPQ010000020.1:0-10921 GCA_038258585.1 Pseudomonadales bacterium | reverse complement strand
GTATCAGTATCAAAGTACGACTGGCGTGGTCGACTGTGGCACAGATGGGACTCATGCTGATGGAATGCGCGCTAGGGTTGTATGAGGTGGCGCTCCTGCATCTGGTTTCTCACTCCTGTTACAAAGCGCATGCATTTCTCTTATCGGGCGAAGCGGTTAATAGCTACCTGCGTAAAAAATTCGTGCAACCGCAACGACCTCTGCTTATTCATTGGTTGCTTGCAAGTGTTTGCGTAGGAGCAGTCGCACTGATAATGGGAGCATTCGGATGGGCGCCGGCGATGATTAGTCCTTGGATACTCGTTGCCATCGCGTCAATCTTCCTCTTAGCATCTCACTTTTCTGCAGGCTCCAAATTCATCTCGTTGCAGGCTGTAATAGTGGCTTTTTTCGGTTTTCTCGCTTACGGCGCATTCAGCTTCGGCTTGGGAAAATTAGTGTTACAAGCGCCGACCGATTTTTCACACATTGCAGATGCCTGGGTCAGCGGGCTATTCATTGCTCTCTTCTGTAGTTATCTACTTCTACAAAACGCAACTCAAAGCGGCAAAACGAGAGCTTGGTTTATTGCGCTTAATGCAGGGTTCTATCTTGATGAATGGGCCACGCGTTTCACTCTACGAGTGTGGCCAATGACTCTGCCTTCATTCGAAACCAAACACCTAAATAGAGATAAGATTTCTTTCAACAAAAATTTCAGTCCATCTGCAATAATAAAGGAATAGTTATGCTTAGCTCCCCTTCCCATAACACTGCAATCGCTCTTGCGTATCCGCCCGCGATAGCAGAAACGTGTCAACTTGTCGCGCCATCTTGGCCGCTCGATACTGCCATCGCTGTAAATCCTTGGTGGTCATTGCGTCATCAGAAGTTCAACCAGGTAGCGGCAGATCTTGAAACACTAGGCAGAATTAAGTGCCTGATGCCCAAATCGTTTTACCACGGTCATTGGGGGACTAGCATTAAGCCTGAACATCTGGTTTCGGCAGCTAGAGAACTATCGTTTCCGGAAGACACCAACGCGTTGGTGGCATATCTGGACGAGGATGACACGCCCTCCCCTCACTGGCACAACATAAGTGATCTGCTCGATGCCTTGTCCGAGCATCCCAGAAAGATGTCTTGGCGTGATGAAATTACACAACAGATCAGCCAATTCTGTGGACTGTATTTTCAGCATCCAATTCATATTCGAAGTACCTTGGATCAACCCGATCAATTCTACCGAGCCTGGTTGAGTGTGGCGCGCAAGGATAGGGGAATTCAGGTGCTAATGGGTGAAAAAGGGTTGCACCAAAAATTTACGCAGCTACCTGACTGTCCCAAAATATTATGCGCTACGGTGATGAAGGAGTTCGGTGATGCCGTGAATTTTGATGATTATGTGCATGCACTGCTAATTGATATTCATGGCTGGTCGTCGTTTCTTTCCTATAAAAACTGGCAGGATAATTTTACTAACACGAGTAACGCTCTGATTGAACAGTTGGTGTCCATCAGGCTGGCGTGGGATTGGGTGCTCTGGCAACAAATTGGCCAGGGTGATCCAGCGGTTTATGCTCAACTGAGTGGTCGATTTATAACTCAGTTCGAAGAGATAGACTCGTTTAAAGTTAGTCATCGCAAGCAACAGAAGGCGCTGTGGGTATGGCAAAAAGCATTGGAAATAAGTTACCAGTCGAAGCTTCAGGCACAAATCCACTCAGTGACTGTTTCCCAAGTCGATAGCCCGCCGGCGCTGCAGGCTGTGTTCTGTATTGATGTACGCTCCGAACCCATGAGACGTGCGTTGGAGGCACAGCATTCAGACATCCAGACTTTGGGTTTTGCCGGCTTCTTTGGACTGCCGCTTGAATATTCCTTTACCGATAGTGTTTATAGACGTCCCCAATTACCCGGTCTTCTGTATCCCACTATTCAGGCTACGCAAAAGGATCGCGCGAAGACAGCTCAAACGAAAATGCGAAAACTGCGTTTCTCTCAACACCAGAAAGAAGCGTTCGATGCCGCGCCCGCTAGCCTCGGATTAGTTGAAATGTTTGGAATTTTTAAAGCCGCCGAGTTGTTGAAAAGTAGTTTTTGGCCAGCGAATCCGAGGCAAGCCATCAACGAGTTGTGTGACGACTCTCCATTCGAGCTAAGTCGCGACGGAGATCCGCTTTATCTGGATCAGAAGATAGACTTGACTGTGGGTATCCTGACAGGAATGGGACTGCGTAATGTTTTTGCGCCAGTCGTGTTATTACTTGGACACGGTAGCTGCACCGCTAATAATCCGCAGGCGGCGGGTTTGGACTGCGGCGCTTGCGGCGGCCAGACAGGTGAAGTTAATGTCAAAGTCTTAGCTCAATTGCTCAATGACGTCAGTATTCGAGTTGGATTGAAGTCGAGAGGCATCAATATTCCTGAGCACACCCAATTTGTAGCAGGTCTTCACAACACTACTACTGATAAAATCGTTTGCTATGGCGAGCCTGTACCCAATTCATTGCAAAATTGGCTTGCGGCCGCTACAGCGCGCGCGCAAATTCAAAGAGCGGGCAAACTAGGGGTAAACATCGATGGCGATGTCGCTTCTCAGTATCGACAGCGTAGTCAGGACTGGGCTCAGGTTCGACCTGAATGGGGTCTCGCTGACAATGCGGCATTCATTGTTGCGCCGCGGGCGTTGACTCGTAGTCTCGATTTAGAGGGACGCTCATTTCTCCATGATTACGATTGGCGCTCCGACAAGCAGTTTTCAGTGCTGGAACTGATCATGACGGCACCAATGATAGTCACCAACTGGATCAATCTTCAGTACTACGCGTCGGTCACGGATAACTTAATTTATGGCTCCGGCAATAAGTTACTGCACAATGTAGTGGCCGATCACATTGGTGTATTTGAGGGAAATGGTGGGGATCTGCGTATTGGCCTGTCGCTGCAATCTTTGCACGATGGTCAGAATTGGAGACATACTCCCCTCCGACTTAACGTCTATATCGCAGCGCCTCAATCGGCAATCGCCGACATCGTAGAGAAACATGAAATGATTGCACAATTAATAGATAACGATTGGCTGTACTTGTTTCAAGTGGATGTAGAGACAAAAGATATCACTCGATACTATCAGTCCAACTGGTGTCCGATCGAATATGGAAAAATTCAATCGGAGACAATATGAGCCAATATTCCTTAACACACTTACGGGCTTTAGAAGCAGAAGCAATTCATATTATTCGCGAAGTTGCAGCGTGTTTTGAAAGACCGGGGCTTTTCTATTCGATTGGGAAAGATTCCACAGTTCTCCTCCATTTGGCTCGGAAAGCGTTCTGGCCAGGAGACATTCCCCTTACATTACTGCATATCGACACCACGTGGGAGTTTGCCGAAATGGCGAATTTTCGAGACAGTATTGTCGCGAAGCACAATTTGAATATGAAAGTTCACATCAATACGGAGGCGTTGAAAAAAGGTGTACACCCTATCACTTCGGGTTCAGTTAAGTATAACGACATGATGAAAACACAAGCATTAAAGCAGGCCCTTGCAACACTCAAGTTTGACGCCGCATTGGGTGGGGCCCGCCGCGATGAAGAAAAGTCTCGGGCAAAGGAGCGAGTGTTTTCTGTCCGCGATCGAAATCAAAGCTGGGACCCGAAGTCGCAACGCCCCGAGCTTTGGAATATATACAACACGCAGTTGAACAATGGCGAATCAGTGCGTGTATTTCCGCTATCAAATTGGACTGAGCTCGATATTTGGACCTACATAGAAGTAGAGAAAATAGAGATTGTTCCTTTGTATTTTTCTGCCTCCCGTTTGAGTTGGAAATGTGAGGAAAGTGGTCAAATTTTTGCGCTGGATGACGACCGTATGCTTCCGTATTTGACCCCGATAGAGTGCTCTTCTCTTCGAGAACGATTGATTCGATTCCGCACGCTCGGTTGCTATCCTCAATCAGGCGCAGTGGAAAGCACGGCCTCATCAATAAAAGAAATTATTTACGAGCTGCTTTTAGCAAAAAACAGCGAACGCGAGGGTCGAATGCTGGATAAGGATCAGTCTGGTTCGATGGAAAAGAAAAAAAGAGAAGGATATTTTTAAACTAGCTTAGCAATTTAAGAGGAACGTTATGAGTAAAGCGATTGTTGGTGTGGTGATGGGTTCCAAGTCTGACTGGCCCACTATGGAGCATGCCGCGTTGGTGCTGGAGAAGTTAGGCGTTAGCTATGAAGCCAAGGTCGTGTCTGCCCATCGCACGCCCGACCTGTTGTTTGAGTACGCCAGTACTGCAAAAGAACGGGGCTTGCAGATCATTATTGCGGGAGCTGGCGGAGCCGCCCATTTACCAGGAATGATTGCAGCGAAGACTCAATTACCCGTTCTTGGCGTGCCTGTCGAATCACGAATCCTCAAAGGGATTGATTCACTCTTGTCGATCGTGCAAATGCCAGCGGGTATCGCGGTGGGTACGTTGGCCATAGGACATGCAGGCGCGAGTAACGCCGGGTTGTTGGCGGCACAAATTATAGCGCTTCATTCGCCGGAGGTGGCGCAGGCTTTAGCTGATTTCCGCAGCCAACAAACGCAGGCGGTTCTAGCTGACTCCAGCTTGTCACTACAACCGTAGCACCATAGTAGAGAGAGAACGCAATGCGCATAGGTATATTGGGAGCTGGTCAATTGGGGCGAATGTTGGCCTTGGAAGGATATCCCTTAGGTCACTCATTTTTGCTATACGATTTTAATGGAACCGCGTGCCCTGGGGCGGGCGAGCTGATAGTCGATCGCGACCGTCTTCAGTTGGATGCTTTTCTGAATGAAGTGGATTGCGTCACCTTTGAGTTTGAGCATATTCCATTGGATTTGGTGGAATCTGTAAATCGAAAAATTGATGTTTTTCCGAATGTTGAAGCATTGGCTTTGGGGAAAGACAGGGCTCAAGAGAAGAATATGTTCGTGGCTCTCAATATCCCCACCACACGTTTTTTTGTGGCGTCGACTTACGAAGACCTATCACGCGCAGTCGAGTCGTTGGGGGGTAAGGCTGTCATCAAGACTGCGACGGGAGGTTACGATGGTAAAGGTCAGAGCGTTGTGCTATCTCCAGATGACGTCCAAATGGCCTGGAAAAAATTAGGCGGTCAACGTTTGATTGTGGAAGAACTAATCGATTTCAACGCTGAAATTTCTGTCATCGCATGCCGCAGTCGAAGTGGAGAGGTCTGTTTTTATTCCCCTACTGAAAACATACATAAGGATGGCATTTTACGCTTCTCGATCGCTCCTGCTCCGATGCTAAACAGTCATTTGGCACAACAGGCGCAATCGCACATTCAAAAAATTCTCGAGTATCTCGACTATGTCGGTACCCTCGCCCTTGAACTGTTCGTCTGTGAGCGTGGACTTGTTGCCAACGAGATTGCCACACGCGTTCATAATTCTGGTCACTGGACTCTCGATGGCGCTGTCACGAGTCAATTCGAAAACCATATTCGTGCGATTGCCGGTCAGCCTCTCGGAAGTACAGAACCAACCGGCGTGAGCTGCATGATGAATGTCATAGGCGAGTATGGCGATTTCGCTACGTTCTTACGAATACCACACGCTCATTGCTATCACTATGGCAAACACGAATATTCGGGCCGCAAACTAGCGCACGTCAACATTGTTGCGTCATCTTTTGATGAGCTTTACAAGCTAGCGGCAGAATGGTTCAGGGCGACACCGCATTTCGATCTATTGACCTCGGCGCTTCAAGGCGACGGTGTCCGCATGGTGACGAACTCTTCCGCGGTTGTTGGATGAATGCCAATGGTATTGTCGAAATCAGCTTTGGTTGCGCCAGCAGTAATCGCAATCGCCAATCCCTGAATGATTTCGCCGGCGTCTGCGCCCACCATATGGGCGCCGAGTACCTTGTCGGTATCGCCATCCACGATAACTTTCAGGAAAGTCGATTCTTGGCCTCCAGTGAGTGTTTGCCGCAATGCTCTAAATTTACTGCGAAATACCAGCACGTTGGTGACTTTCTCGCGCGCCGTTTTTTCGTCCATCCCCACTGTGCCAAGATTTGGGTGGCTGAATACCGCAGTCGGAATGATGTCGTACTGCACTGGTCTAGAGGTTTTGCCAAATAGGCGTCTAGCGAGAATTTGGCCTTCAGCCAGTGCTACCGGGGTCAATGCTAGACGATCTATAACGTCCCCGACCGCATGGATGTTGGGGACACTGGTGGTGTAGTCTGAATTGACCTTAATAGCGCCATCTGCGCTAATCTCAACGCCAGCTGCTTCTAGGCCGATGTTATGACTGTTTGGTTTTCGTCCGGTCGCAAACAAGATGCAATCAAAGGCTAGCGGTTCACCCCTTCGCATGTGTGCGAGCAGCTTTCCATCGCTTCTTTTCTCGATTTTCTGGACTTCATTATCCCTAATCAATGTCGTGTATTTCTCTATTTCCTCAGTGAGTACGTCCGCAATTTCAGTATCGAAACCGCGCAATAGCGATGAGCCGCGAATAGTCAGTGAGGTCTTGACGCCGAAACCGCTGAGAATCGCGGCAAATTCAACTCCGATATAGCCACCGCCTACTATCAGCGCGCTCTGTGGGAGGGTGTCAAAAGAAAAGAACTCATTGGACGTAATGGCATGTTCGCCACCGGGAATGTCTGGTACGAAAGGCCAGCCGCCGGTAGCGATAATGATCTCTTTGGCTGTGAACTGCTGCTGACCGACCTGAATAGTATGGGAATCCAGGAGGGTCGCTCGTTCGTTGTAAAACTGCACGTCGGCATTCGCAAGTAAAGTCGCATAAACACGGTTCAGACGACTGATCTCGATGTCTTTATTGTCGCGTAGGGTCGCCCAATTGAATTTTGGCTCGCTCTCAAAGACCCATCCATAGCTGCGCGCATCTTGGAAGTCCTGTGAGTAGTGCGATGCGTAACTGAAAAGCTTCTTAGGGATACAGCCAACGTTGACGCACGTGCCCCCAAGGTGCCGCTCTTCGGCTAGTGCAGTCTTTGCGCCGAGACCAGCAGCGATGCGACTGGCTCGAACCCCTCCCGATCCACCGCCTATAACAAACAAATCATAGTCAAATTCAGCCAATTGCATTCCGCCTTATCTCTATTTGAGCGATTGTTGATCTTGAGAAACAAAATTTATGCGGCTATGATCCCAAAATCTGTCGTGTTAATACAGGGTTAGTAATGGATATACGATCCAATGCAGGAGTGAATGCTATCGAAGAAATTGAGCAAGAGTCAGAGTCAAAATCTTCAGGGAAAGCACGGAAATCGGTACGTTCAGCAGTACTCCAGTCGGGCAAGGCGAACACTGCGAAATTCAGTCCGCCTGAAAATAAGTTTGTTATTCGTTTGCCGGCCGGCCTTCGTAAAAAAATCCTGCAAATTTCGAGACGTCATAGTCGCAGCATGAACTCTGAAATCGTTCTTTTGCTGGGTCGATACTTCGAGGAGCAGCTTGGTGACTCTGCTGGAAACGACGGCCAGGAAGCGCTCGAGTCCAGATTACTTCGTAAATTGGAGGGCCTTCCGGCCGAAAAACGAGAAGCACTCCTTGCTCTTCTTGAATGAGTCTCCACAGCTGATTCCGTTATCCGACGGGCAATTGATTTATTATCCAGACGCATTTTCGATTGAGGTGGCAGATCAGTTTCTCGATTATTGTCTGAATCAGTTGCCGTGGCGGCAGGATTATCTAAGCATTGCAGGTAAACGAATTGCATTGCCGCGCCTGCAAAACTGGTTTGGTGATCCTGAAGCACACTACTCTTATTCAGGCTTAAGTCTTGAACCTCTTCCTTGGACTAGGGAATTGTTGCAGATGAAAAGCCGTGTTGAAGAGATCAGTAACGATACTTTCAACTCTGTGCTTGCGAATCTTTATCGCGATGGAAATGACAGCGTCGGTTGGCACAGTGACGATGAAAAAGAATTAGGTGATCAACCTGTAATAGCGTCTGTGAGTTTAGGTACTACTCGAAATTTCGAGATGCAGCATAAATCCAAAGACAAGGCAAAAAAATTACAGCTACCTCTTCATCATGGAAGTGTTTTGATCATGCAAGGATCGACACAAAAGTACTGGCGGCATCAGCTTCCGAAAGACAAAACCGTTGCAGACGCGCGAGTGAATCTCACGTTCCGTAAAATCATTACGGTGCCACTATCCTCCCATTGATGTAAAAACCCAGCGACCAATTTACAGATCTGTCCTCGAGGACGTGCGCTTGGCCCCGGATAAATTATGGATCAATTTGATTTATGTGTTGTTGGTGCCGGAGTGGTTGGGATTTCCATTGCTGAGTATCTGGCACGTACTATGCCCCCCTCTTTCAGTATCCTTCTGGTAGAAAAAAATGCAATGGCGGGACAGGAAACGAGCAGTCGCAACAGTGAAGTAGTACATGCGGGTCTCTACTATCCTAGTGACTCACTCAAAGCGCGGCTGTGTGTTGAAGCAAAGAAACTTCTCTATCGTTATTGTGACGACCACGGGGTTCCATTTCGAAAGACGGGAAAATTGATTGTGGCGCAGTCGGATGAGCTGTCGTCGTTGGAATCGATATTTGATACTGCCATTGCCAATGGTGTGAATAATTTAAAATGGCTGGACGTAAACGAGCTGCAAAAGGAAGAACCTGTGATTTCTGCAGTGTGTGCCTTGTATTCACCTGACTCGGGGATCGTTGACAGTCACGCATTTATGAACAGTTTGTTGCATGATGCAAAAAGTAACGGTCTTCAGTACGCTCCTTTGACCCGCGTTGATGAGGTTGCGGTAAGGACAAATGGCTTTGAGATAAAAGTTCGATGTGGTCCTGAAGCGAATAATGATATCTATGAGTTTAGATGCTCACGATTAATCAATGCAGCAGGATTGCATGCTCAAACACTTGCTGAAAAAATTTTAGGCTCTCAGAGTGAAATCATTCCTCCCCTTCACTTGAGTCGGGGCTGCTACTTCAGATTGAGCGGCCCTTCTCCGTTTCGACATCTGATATATCCTGTGCCAGATCATCGACACGGCGGCTTGGGAATTCACGCCACAATGGATTTGACTGGTCAGGTGAGGTTTGGGCCGGATGTTGAATTCATAAATGAAATTAACTATCACGTTGGCAGCGAAAGAAAAGAGCGCTTCGTGGAGGCAATTCGTCGGTACTACCCTTCCCTGCAACCGGAACGTTTACAGCCTGATTATGCGGGAATTCGACCCCGGTTGGGTGGAGTGGAGGGAGGTGTTAACGACTTTGTCATTCAAGACAGCTCGTCTCATGGTGTTGCAGGATTGGTTCAGCTTTTCGGAATAGAGTCGCCAGGATTAACGGCAAGCCTGGCGATTGCCCGCTATGTGGGTGAGCTGCTGGATTGAAGGCACTAATGGGCGAGCCTGATCACATAGTGTGAGTCAATTTGTCTGAAGCAAGCTGGCCGGCCAGTAAGGTTTCAATTTTTTTTCTGACATTACCAGCTGCGTCCTTAAACTGAATGCCGATTCCGGGTGCGCGATTACCTTGGGCGCGGCTGGGTGTAATCCAGACCACTGTGCCAGCGACGGGAACGCGTTCGCCTTCATCCATAAGGCTCAATAGCATGAAGACCTCGTTGCCAATTTCGTAGTCTTTGTTTGTCGGCACAAATAGACCGCCATTTTTAACGAATGGCATGTATGCCGCATACAACACAGTTCTATCCTTTATGGTCAGGGACAAAATACCGTGTTTGGCTGGCTTGCTGTCGTTCTCGAGTGTGATCATAAGTTTGTGTTTATGCCGCTCTGTAACATGTCAGGCTTTGAAGTTGGATGAATAGATCTTCTAACAACAGCTGTGCATTGGGGTTTGAGCCGCCAAGAAGTTGAGACTGCGCGACCATCACCTCGGTATAGAGAGAGAATAACGCGCGAGTCTGTTGTTTTGAGTGACCCTCTTTATTAAGAAGCATATTTCCTGCCTGCTTAAGAGAGCTTCCTTTGAGAAATTCGCTTTTTCCTGTTAACTGATATCGGCCAAGAGCACTGAGCCAGTAGCTCAGCACCTGTATTACTTCTTTGGCCTGGGTTTTGGCATAACGGGCGGCCACTACTGTGGGTAATGATTTGTGGCTGACGAGTTCCATCAGGCCCGCGCCAATTTCTTGGTGCTGTTCAATCCGTCCTTCGGCGTGCATCAAAATCGCTTCGAAGGGACGATTCCGGGAGATCTCCAGTAGAAGGCTCAACTCCTCTGGTTTCACTTCGGGCATATGCCCAATCAACCAAGCAAAAGCCTCTGCTGGTTGTGGGCGTGGCAACGCAATGACCTGACATCGACTGGTGACGGTGGCAAGAACCGCTTTGGGGCGGTCTGTCAGAAGCAGGAACAGGACATCTGCAGGAGGTTCTTCCAACCCTTTTAGAAGTGCGTTAGCTGAACTCACACCGAGGCTTTCAGCGGTATCCAGCAAGATGATTCGCTTGCCGAATGAGTGCGAGCTTGTCTCCAGAAATTTTTTTAACTCACGCACCTGCTCGACCTTGATGATTTTGGAGCCGTCTTCCGGCTCTACGATC
The DNA here is from genome assembly GCA_038258585.1 of Pseudomonadales bacterium. Classification (GTDB taxonomy): domain Bacteria; phylum Pseudomonadota; class Gammaproteobacteria; order Pseudomonadales; family Pseudohongiellaceae; genus UBA5078. Next base: position 356 of record JBBSPQ010000020.1, on the reverse strand, counting down.
AGGAAATCAGGGTTGTTGCCAGCCTGGTTGAGCAGGCACATCGGGCAGAAGCCACAGGCCGCATTATCGACGGGGTTTCGGCACAACAGGAACTGCGCCAGCATGGTAGCAAAATGTCGTTTGCCAGTGTCTGCTTCGGCGCTTACCAGATAGGCGTGGGGCATGGTCTCGTCTGCCGCTTGTGCAGTGACCTTATCCCAGTGCGACTGGTGCCAGGATAGCGGTGTTGTGATAATGGGATTCTTCTTCGTCACAGCAGTTTTTCCAGATGTTGCATTATGGCAATTTGTACCTGTTCCAGAGTTGCTTTGGCGTCTACTACGGCACACCTGTGTGGTTCTGGTGTCGAGCGCGCC
>JBBSPQ010000019.1:0-10953 GCA_038258585.1 Pseudomonadales bacterium | reverse complement strand
GCGGACGCATCCCTACTTTGTGTGCTGGTCCGACAACAATCACGTCGTTCATGACGAAGGGAGGTGCAGAGGCGCCGATATCGATATCGGGGAAGCCATCGGCGTTTCGAAGGCCGTCGAATAGGTCGACACGGCCGTTTTCACCAAAATTCGGGTCTTCCTGTCCGGTTTCCGCATCCAGTGACACAAGGAAAAAGCCGGGAGTCAGGGTCAATACACGCTGGGTATCTCCACTGCTATAGTAGGCAACTCCGCGACCGGCGCCTTTACGTGGGGCGTCATTGAATCGTTGTCCTTCTTCTGGGCGCCACAGCCACAGTACCTGACCGGTAGTTGCATCAATTGCAGCCACATTCCGAGTTGTTCCAACAGTGGCATAAAGTACCCCGTCAATTTCAAGTGGAGTGGAAGGATTGTTGTAATCCGCTGTCGGGCCAAAGTTGGCCGTTGACATGCTCCATGCCATTTTCAGAGAGCCCACATTCTCTGCGTTAATCTGGTCGAGTGGGGAGTAGCGCTGAGCTCCCATGTCGCCGTTATAGCTTGGCCAATCGCCCTCTTCGACGCTGGTGCCGGACTGGCTCCATGCGGCCGGGGCGCTCATTAGAACGCCTACACTCGCAATTAGTGAAGTAATCAAACGCTTTCTTGTTGTCATTTTGGACTCCCCAGCTAGTATGTCGGTACCTTGTTGGTAAAACAGTCAGTACTTGTATTTTGTGATTCAACTTATATTGATCACTTGTATTGATCAAAAGTGCGCATCGGCCACTCTCGTCGACGGCGCCAACCGCCGGATGCTACGCATTTACCATCGCTGGCGCAAGAGTAACGGTGGTATAAAGGTTGGTCAAGGGAGCCTCCCGGCTAACCTAAGATGACAGGTTCAAGCATAGGTGCAGCTATATTAATCACAGCTTAATGGACCCGATATAAAGCTGTTTTCTTGCTTGGTAGGATGGTGCGATGGGCCTGAAGGCCGTGCTAGTCGCTGATATAGGGTGAAGCGGCGATTGCCGCTACCAATATGGAGGTATGATCGTTAACCTGAAGTCCTGACAGACTAGTAAGGCATATTGATGTAGCCTCGTTTTAGATCGGCGAGATGCAACATTTTGTAACCATGTCAAATGCATGCAAAAAAAGAAACATCAGGACTCGCCGCTCTGCTTCGAGACCAATATCCCAATGTTGCCTAACCGAGACATTCCTAATTGAATAAATCATATGGCACGGCATCCTGATGACAACTAGTCCCTTGCGAATTTAGCCCGACGCAGGGGTGGTCGAATTTCAGTCTGCAACGTTCAATGACCGACCCAGTAATTGTTCGCAATGCTTACAAGGAGTTGTTGGTGAAACCTACCTCTTTATCAAGTTGCCATCCAGTTACCCAAAGCCTCGGTTGCACGCACAAATCTAAACCGGGGTTTGCCGAATGTTTCGGAAAACGCAATATGCATTGTGCACAAGACCAAATAGCGCTGAATAGCACTAGTAATAGCAACGGTACGTCAAGTTGCGACCTCCGAGTGTTTAAACCAGCCCTAGAAAGGACAGAACAATTGCTATAACTACAACAACGCCGATTATATAAAAGATATTCCTGCCCATTTTGATGCCCCTGTATGAGTATGAGTATTAGTGATTAGCTAATCATAAAATTATGAGGTAGCTACTTAACCTATTAAGCAAAATACATTCCAGTTCCCCCAAGCGCCAGTATTGCTGGTCTGGCTGAGATGGTCGAATTCAAGTTTGATGATTTCAGGTAAAGACGTCCTGCGCGGTTGTAAAGTTTTCACACCAGCATTTAAGCCAGCGCGAAAGAAAGCACTTGTCTCAGTGATTATTTCAAGCGTGAGGTGGTTGCACACTCTTTCCGGCAGCAGATATGCTAGAAGTCCATGGCGGACTTCCTAGATATCAAACCTAAAACTATTCTGGACTCGAGGGGGATTTTCCGTGAGGCAAATGCTCGATCCTGTGCCCGCTATCCAGTTCGCTCCGTGAACTACAGCATTTCTATCCCCGTCTTTTCACTGCAAAGGGCTGGACTGTATTCACTTGTTGACGAAGATCGCCTGATTTCCACTCACGAATTTTTACAAGGAGCGCAAGCTGTCAGCGATGAAGTGAAAACCTGGGCAAAGTGCAACAAAGCGATTTTAACTATACCTACTGCTGAAGAGACTCTTATAGTCTCCATGGTCTTCCGCTAACATTTCCAATTGCTGACTGGCGCTCCACTCATTCCGTAACCCAATGCTGCAAATCCCGAACCTGTGCAAGCACTGCAGTGTTTCATATGTCAATCTCTAAGCATTCATGTAGTACTAAGGCTGGAAATTCTAATATGGCATATGAATAGAAAGCAGCATCGAATTGAAAGAGTGATCCTCATAAGAACGGCGCCCTTGCTGAGGTGAAAAACTATGTTTAAGCAGCGAAAGTTAGATTGAGCGATTTGTCATAAGAATTAAGTAGTAATGCTAGAACAATTATTTGATAGCACATTTGTTTTGGATCTACCGCCATTGTGTGCGTCATGGGCTTGGGTTACGTGAACTATAGTAATGGGAGTATAGTCCAGGGGTGAACTGCAATATTCAAAGACACCAAAATCAGCGAATCTGAGCCTAGTTTTACTGTATGATAGAAGGCGTGAACAGTTATCAAGATAGCCTTTATCTCACCTATTACCCTCCCCGGACAGTCTCCTTCAGAGATGCAGTGTCCGGAGAGGTTCATTCGGCGAGTCAGAGGGCAGTTTTGCGCCTTCTGATTGCTGCCATGCCCAGTAGTCCAAGGGCTAGCAATAGGAGGGATTTCGGCTCGGGAACATTGGTAGGCGGTGGCGGATTTGTGATGGTTTCCTCGATTTTGGCGGCAAAGAAATTGTCGACAAAATCCGCCGTATTGGCACCGGCCACATTGAAGGTACGTGCGATGAGACCAGCGCTCAGCACCTGCGCCTGCAGGCTGTTCGCCGTAATCGAATCGCCGAGCAGATTGGCCAGTGTTGCGGCTGCGTCATAATTCAGCAGATCCGCATCAGCGACATCGTAGTTGTAATCGCCATACTGCTTTCTCGAGTTGAAGTCATTGCGATTGATTAGCATGTTTACGAACGCGTTGTTGGCAATGACTACATGAGCAGTAGCGTCGATTTCAGCCTGGTTGCCAGTTATGCCAAAGCTGTTGGCAGGAGTAGACGGAGTATCGGAATCTTCGTCAGTAACCAAGATCAGATTCTTGCGTGCGTCAGCACGGTAAATGAGCCCGCCGGAACCACCCACGTTGTTTCTTTCCAGAGTGTTGTCTGCGGCACCACCGAGTGCTATACGGATGGCCTCGAGACCAGCTTCGGGGTTTAAGTTGTGGTTGTTCTGGAAGCCCGCGTTTATACCGATAGTGATCTGGTTGAATGCAGCCTGCGTTGCAGTGGCGTCATTGGTGAAATCCAACACCAGTTCGGATTTACCACCAAAAACAATGATCGAGAACCGTGCATCAACATTGGCGGCGCCAAGGCCGGATACGAAAGACGAGAATCCATTACGAACGCCCGTAATTTCACCTGCCATCGACGAGGTGGCATCAATCATGAAAACGAAGTCGGATTTAATGGGGCTAGCGAGGGCTGAACTGGCCAACAAGGTTGAGAGCAAGCCGATCACTGCTTGGGTCAATAATTTTCTCATTCTCTTGCTTCCTTATTATAATTGTGATTGATGCAGCTATTGACATTCGTTTGAATGTTTGATTGCATGCAAGCTTCAGGCCAAAATAATTTTTTGAATAAAATCATCTTGTTATGTCGGATAACGCGGAAAGCAACATCGCATATGTAAAGAAATCCGACACTTCACAGACAGAAAGCTGATTTGGATGTAAAAAGATTGATGCTAATAAGATAGTAGTCACTGGTATCTTTCATTGCTTGTGCCTTGAATATCTAACCCAGTGAAGTTTTCACTTGGGTTTCAGACTCCGGAACACCCGTTCCATCGGTGCGATGTCCCAGCACCTGAACGCGTTCTCGCAAATACTCAATGAGCGACTTACCTCAGGCACTGAGTACTTCTGATCGACGATCAGCTTTGCCGCATCCAGTTTGAATACTGTTAAAAATGTACGGTGTTGCCTTGTCATGGAACACTACTTTGTGGCGGTAATATTACCAGCCTAAATATGGTCCGGTTTTATTAAACCGCTACAATACCTCGGAGTTCTCAGGTTAGCATTTGCACGTTTTGTCATAGCAAAAAATATGAAATTGCGTACGGATGATATGAGCAGTAGCGGATTGATCGATTAAGCAGTAACACGCTGCCGCGTTCGACATCGACATCGACATCGACATCGACATTGACATTGACATTGAGATTGAGATTGAGATTGGGATTTGCGAGTATAACGTTCCAGTCAAGAATTCACTGTTTGGAAGAGCCGGTAGTCATTGCCAAGATTCTCAAGGTAATTAAGGAGAAGCTTATTGCTAACCACAGTGCTCGACCGCTCCAGATTAAGATGTTTGGGAATTTTTAGTCTCCTTTTTTACTTTCTTTTAGGGAGAGTTGCGATACCAGAGCGTGCTGAAATTCCCAACAATTCAGAAATGGCTCGTCAACAGGAAAGTGAGCTGTTAGATTGATCAGTATTGTGTTGCTTTAGGAAGCTACAGAAGGATTTGGAGGTAAGCAGTATGATATCTCCTGTATGAAGGAAGGCGTGCGCACTATTTGAGATAGTCTTTATAGTTAATATTCCCTTGGGTTGTGATCAAGAAAAAGTTAACTTCAGCTCGTGTTCCGTAATCGATAACAGCATCATGTCCCAGCAAAATTTTCTAACAAAACAATTCAGGCAATTCACCAATAAAACCCCAGGCAGCAACAAGGCGGCATCCTATTGGGATGATTGGCAAACGAACTGGAATGCCGCGTAGGATAAATGGCATGACTGGGCTGACCATCCGAAAGTATTACAATTACTTCAACAAGAGTTATTTGGCGCACAAGAGATCACGGTATTCGACTATCTCAAAAAAGAATATCCGGATTTTACCCACAGCAAAGTGCTGAGTTTGTGTTGCGGTTGCAGCACGTTTGAAAAACTGTTGCTTGAGCAGGATGTGTTCAAGCAAGTTACCGGCATCGATATCGCAGCAGTAAGAGTGGATCATGCCAGGGAGATGTGAATCTGCTTTTTGCGGACAAGTTGGATTTTATCGTTTGTGATGTTAATAGCGGAAATTTTGGTAATGACAAATACGACGTGGTGTTTGCGAAAGCGGCATTACATCATGTCGAACAGCTAGGAAGTTTGATGCAAGGTATCAGGCAATGTTTGAAGCCAGATGGACATCTGGTGACAATAGATTTTTTTGGTCCGACCCGATTCCAGTGGACAGGTTGCCAGTTACAAGCAGCCAATAATTTCATCGCAGAAAACATGCCCAAGGTTTATTGCTTCATTCCCAAGCGGCTAATTATCCAATCACCAGGCCAACAATTGAGGAGATGATCACTCTTGATCCCTCGGAAGTGGTCAGGTCCATTGAAATAGAAGCCTATATTAATGACAATTTCGAAGTGCTGGAATCATTCGAGGTCGGAGGCACATTGCTAAATTTAATTATTGACCCGACGATCGTTAATTATTTCGAGGAAAGTAGCGACTTGCATAATAATTTCATCGAAGCAGCCTTCAGCAATGAAAGGGATTTAATCAAGATCAAAAAGATATCCGGCGACTTTAAATTTATAATCGCAAATATAAAAAAACCCGCCTGAGCCATTACCGGCACCGCCCTTACGAAGCACAACTAATATGCCCAAAAACAAACCCCCCGGTTACTGATCCAGTGACCGGGGTTTTTGTTATAACAAGAAACTAAACCTTGTCTCGCAACGCCGCTTGAGCCGCTGCCAATCGAGCGATGGGTACGCGGGGTGGCGAGCAGCTCACATATTGCAGACCGAGACGGTGACAAAAGCCAATGGAATCCGGATCACCCGCGTGCTCGCCGCATATGCCAAGCTTCAGATCTGGACGCGACTTACGGCCATTCTCCACAGCAAACTGCATCAACTTGCCGACCCCAGTTTGATCAAGGCTCGCGAACGGGTTCTTGTTATAGATTTCCTTACGCTTGTACTCGTCGTAGAACGAACCCATGTCGTCGCGGCTCAGGCCGAGGGTGGTTTGAGTCAGATCGTTGGTCCCGAAGCTAAAGAAGTCTGCCTGTTTGGCGATATCCTCCGCAGTAATGGCGGCACGTGGCACCTCGATCATGGTGCCGACGATGTACTTGATAGTGATCTTGTGTTTTTCCTGCACTTCATTGGCTACGCGATGCACGATAGCCAGTTGATCCGCGAGCTCGGCCTCAAAGCCAACCAACGGGATCATTATTTCAGGATTCACTTCAACCGGCTTCTTCGACGTCATCACCTGAGCGGCGGCTTCAAATACGGCGCGGACCTGCATCTCGGTGATTTCAGGATATAAGATACCGAGTCTGCAACCACGACAACCCAGCATCGGGTTTTCTTCGTGCAGGGCTTTGATGCGTTCTATAACGAACTCAATAGGCAGATCCAGTTTGGCAGCCAGTTGACGACGCACAGCGTCGTCCTGTGGCAGGAATTCGTGCAGCGGTGGATCAAGCAGACGAATAGTCACTGGGCGTCCGGCCATAGCTTTGAACAGGCCAACGAAATCCTTGCGCTGGAAAGGCAGTAGCTTCTTCAGAGCCTCTTTACGCTGAACCTGATCCACGGCAAGAATCATCTGGCGCATGTAATCAATGCGGTCGCCTTCAAAGAACATATGCTCCGTGCGGCACAGACCAATACCTTCAGCGCCATAGGCTACTGCGGTTTGTGCCATCGCGGGTGTATCGGCATTGGTGCGGATGCGCAGAGTGCGGTACTTGTCGGCCCAATCCATTACGGTCTGGAACAACTCGTAGGTGTAGCTCTTCTCGGGCTTAAGAGTGCCTTCCAGAACACGCTTCACTTCTGAGTCGGCGCTTTCGATAAGGCCTTTGTAGATTGCACCGGTAGTGCCATTGATGGAAATGTAATCGCCTTCATGCAGCACTACACCGCCGGCAGTGAGAGTACGTTTTTCATAGTTGATACTGACTTCGCCAGCGCCACACACGCAGACTTTACCCAGTTGACGAGCAACCAATGCAGCGTGAGAGGAAACGCCGCCACGGGTTGTCAGGATGCCTTGAGAGTAGAGCATGCCCTTGAGATCGTCGGGGGATGTTTCGGTACGGCACAAGACAACCTTGTTGCCTTTGCGGGTTTCGATTTCCGCTGCTGCCGCAGTGAACGCGATGCGACCAGTGGCGCCGCCGGGACCTGCGGGCAGGCCTCTGCCGATCATGGTGGCTTCTTTCTGTGCGCGAGCATCGAAAATCGGCACCAGCAATGAATCGACTGACTCGGCTGGAATCTTCAGCAGCGCAGTGCGCTGGTCCATCAATTTCTCTTTCACCATTTCCACGGCGATGCGGATTGCGGCCAGACCGGTACGCTTGCCGTTGCGGGTCTGGAGCATGAACAGACGACCCTTCTCGATAGTGAACTCGAAGTCCTGCATGTCCTTGAAGTGCTTCTCCAGTTTGGTGCGAACTTTTTCCAGTGCCGCAAAACTTTCGGGTAATTCTTTAGCCATGACAGCGATAGCTTTTGGTGTACGTACACCGGCCACGACGTCTTCGCCCTGAGCATTGATTAGATACTCGCCATAGAAGGCTTTCTCGCCATTAGCAGGGTCGCGAGTGAAGGCGACACCCGTGGCGCTGTCATCACCGGCATTACCGAATACCATGGCTTGAATATTGACGGCCGTGCCCCATTCGGCGGGGATGCCGTATTGCTGACGATAAAGAATGGCGCGCTCGTTTTTCCACGAACCGAACACGGCACCCGTGGCGCCCCAAAGCTGTTCGTAGACATCCTGTGGAAAGGCCGAACCGGTGTGCTTGCGGATAAGATCCTTGTACTTGTCGACCAGCACACGCAGGTCGTCCACACTCAAATCGTTGTCCTGTAGCTTGCCGAGGGACTTTTTCAGGCCATCAAGAATTTCATGGAAAGGGTCGTGAGACTCTTCATCAGCCGCCTGCACTCCCATCACGACATCGCCGTACATCTGGATGAAACGACGGTAGCAATCCCATGCGAAACGAGGATTGCCGGAAATTTTTGCCAGACCTTCAACGGTGACGTCGTTCAGGCCGAGGTTGAGGATAGTGTCCATCATGCCAGGCATGGAATCACGGGCACCGGAGCGCACCGACACCAGCAAGGGGTCGTCCTTCCCGCCGAACACTTTTTTCAGCTGGCTTTCAATCAGGCCTATCGCCGTCTTTACGTCGCTGGTGAGCGTGCGCGGATAGCTGCGATCATGAGCATAGAAATAGGTGCAGACTTCAGTACTGATGGTGAAACCGGGAGGGACTGGCAGGCCGATTGAGGCCATCTCTGCCAGGTTGGCCCCTTTGCCACCAAGTAGTTCACGCATGGTGGCGTTACCATCGGTCTGGCGGCCAAAGTTGTACAGGTACTGAATCGACGTGGACGTCGTGGCAGGCGCTGTAGTTTTTGTCTTGGTTTTGGAGGCGGTGTTCTTCATCATACTTTGTTTCATAATCCCAGGTCTGCTCATGAGAAGTGGAGCGGCAGGATAAATCAACTGCCTCTTAAAATCCATAGCAACAGTCGCGCCAAGCGCCTGAAACGAGCGTGAAATTCTGTGACTGAGCGGGCGTTTGTCGAACAGTTTCCTAATACGTGCCGCTGCGGGTATTCTTGCTTCAGTGCGTTTTACTGCTCCTGATGTCTTTTATTACAGAGTACCCTGTGTCTGACTTCCTGCCCGCCAGCCCCCATTGCGAAAGCGCCGATTCGTCCGTTGCTGAGATTCAGCAGTCAGTGTGGACTATCTTCTGTGCTGTCGTCGACAACTTTGGTGATATTGGCGTCTGCTGGCGCCTCGCCAGACAACTGAATCGTGAGCATGGTTGTCGCATTGACTTGTGGGTGGATGATCTGGACGCGTTTGCACGATTTCAGTGCAAACCAGAATGGAGTGCAATGAAGGGCACGTGCATAGATGATATCGAGGTTAGATATTGGTCAATGTCACATCCTCTGTCTATCAAAAGGATGGCGGAGGTTGCGGAATCGGCAGTGATCATAGAGGCGTTCGGATGTGAGTTGCCAGAAGGTATAGCAACGGCGATGGCCTCAGTGTCAGTCGCGCCTCTTTGGATTAATCTTGAGTACCTGAGCGCCGAATCCTGGGTGCAGGAGTACCACGGTCTCAAGTCAATGATATCGACGCCAGAGAAAACGTTACATAAGACGTTTTTCTTTCCAGGTTTTGTTGATGGCACTGGCGGTCTGCTGCGCGAGAAAGGACTTATTGAACGACATGAGTCGTGGCAGAGTAATGAGGATTTTGAGCGAGCTCGGCTATTGAAGGATCTTGGGTTGGTGGATTTATGTCACCAGCGGATAGACCTGTTGGTTTCCTTGTTCACGTATGAGAGTGCCGCGCTGGAGGGATGGTTCGACACTCTGATCCGAGGTCAGGAAAGAGTGCTTTGTCTTGTGCCAGAAGGTCGCGTGCTGACCAGTGTTGCGGCCTGCTTCGGACTAGACGCGGCGCCCACTGCTGGGGATGTTCTGACGCGGGCTTCACTGACCGTCGCAGCCATTCCTTTTCTCTCGCAGTCAGAGTATGACCGTTTGCTCAGCCTTTGTGACTTTAATCTGGTGCGCGGTGAGGACTCATTTGTCAGAGCGCAATGGGCGGGAAAGCCTTTCCTTTGGCATATCTACCCGCAGCACGACGATGTGCATATGCTGAAGCTGGATGCGTTTCTGAGGTTGTATTCAGAGAAGGACGACTGTGGTCTAGCTCGGTTCTGGCACTGCTGGAATCTGGGTGAAGATTGCGGCGATTTGTGGCATTATCTGCGCCCACAACTACCGCGCCTGCGTGAGCAGGCCCGGGAATGGCGACAAAAGCTGGCGCAAATGCCCGATCTTGCTGGGAATCTGGTGCAGCTTTACCGGAACAGACAATAAGTGGCTGCCGGTGTCGTCTGGTTTCTTAACGGCTGTATTAATCCTGTAATTCAAGCATAAGCTTTTAAATATCGAGTACTAACACATGAAAACCGCATCAGAAATTCGCGCAGGTCAGGTAATTATGATCAGCGGCTCGCCTTGGAAAGTTCAAAAGAGCGAGTTCACTAAATCAGGTCGTAACTCCGCAATCTGCAAAATGAAACTCAAGAACCTGCTCAACGGCGTGGCAACTGAGACAGTGTACAAAGCTGACGACAAGTTCGAGATGGTCGTTCTTGAGCAGAAAGAAGTGACTTACTCTTACTTCGCCGATCCGATGTATGTGTTCGTTGATACTGATTACGAGCAAATCGAAATCGAGAAAGACGACATGGATAACGTGATCGACTATATCGAAGACGGCATGGACGATGTCTGTGCGGCGGTGTTCTATAACGGCAAAGTAATCTCGCTCGATCTGCCGAACTCCATCACGCGCGAGATCATCTACACTGAGCCTTCTGTACGTGGCGACACGTCAGGCAAAGTGATGAAAACGGCCAAGTTGAAAAGCGGGCACGAACTGCAGGTTTCTGCGTTCTGTGAAATCGGTGATTTCGTGGAAATCGACCCTCGCACTGGTGAATACAAGTCTCGCGTTAAACGCTAAGGCTTCAAGAACATTCGCCAGCCGGTTGGCTCCTACAAGACCAACCGGTTGGCGAGCAGTTCCAACGCCTGTCATCTAACCTGCAAACGAACTCCATTCTGTACGACCCCGATACGCCAGCGAACAATCTCGATTTGTATAGTCAGTCGGTCGGCGAAGCTTTGCCATTTCTGATCAGTCTGT
>JBBSPQ010000018.1:0-10957 GCA_038258585.1 Pseudomonadales bacterium | reverse complement strand
CAATCGTATGCACCGTTCGCTGGCAACACTCCAAGTCTCGGTCGATGAAGTGATGCAGCAACAGAACACTCTGCACCACCCCAATCGCCTACGTCTGTTGGATAAATTTCGGTCAGTGGCTTAGTCATCTGGCTGCCCAAATACAGTCCGTTTCTCAATCCGAACGAAGTCACCGAAGGTATTGTACGCTTCTGGCTGCATTTCAAGCAGTTGGCAGTTGCTAATCGCTTACACCTTCTGCTAACGACGCTCCAAGTCCCGGTCGATGCAGTCATGCGGCAACAGCATATGCTGCACCATCCCAACCGTCTTCGTCTGTTGGATAAATTTCGGTCCGTAGCTTAGCTGAATACTGCGCCGCCTGATTATGATGAAAAGAGGTGAACGAGGGAGAGCACCTCAGCCTGTGATGACTGGCATCATAAAAGAAGAGCGTCACTGCTCATCAATCTGGTTTGCGCATTGGATGCAAAACAACGTAGTTTAGAGGATATCGAGCTGCCGCCCGTCATCATAGGCACAAATTGATGCCTATAGATTGCCGTTTAAGCTGCCTTTTAGTTCGGAATGCAATAAATACCGATCACCCCGATAAAGAATACGCAGAAATTCGATTGGGATATTGCGCTGAGAATAAGTCACTCGCTCAATCGACAGCAGCGAATCGTCTGGCTTGATCCCCAGTAAATTGGCATATTCTTCGCGTGCTGGTTGGGCACGGATAGATTGTTCGGCGCGGGTCAAAACAACGTTATAATCCTTCTCTAAAGTTGCACTTAAGGAGTTTGTGGCGAAGTCGTTCTTCAAAATACCTACACAGTATTTGTGAACTAAGCAGGTTTGCTCAATACTTAACGGTTCGTCATCGGCATAGCGAAGCCTCGTAATGCAAGCCAATTCTTCGCCTACATCGATCTGTAGCATTTTTGCCGTGTGCTTAGATACCGGTCTCAGTCCCGTACTAATGACCTCGGTACGTGGCTTGTATCCGCGCATATGCATGTCATCTTCAAAATTAATGATCTGCGTTACGCTGGAAGTAATCACTGGTCGCGCAACAAAGCTGCCTTTTCCGCGCTGGCGTCGAATAACACCCCCATCGACAAGCATATTGAGCGCTTTTCTCGAGGTAATCTGGCTTACACCGTATCGTTCGTTAATCTCCGCTTCCGTAGGAAGCATATCACCGGGCTTCCACAGCCCTTTTTCGATATTGGACCGTAATATCTCGTAAAGCTGATGGTACAGCGGCACGAAACTACTACGGTCAAGTTCTGTTGTTGCTTCGGAATCAACCGATTTGAACATAGGGTTACCCCAGAATTTGACGGTTTATAGAGTATAATATTATACTAAACTCCACAAGTCAACTTACTATACATTTATGTGATTGAGGAAATCATAACAGATTGTGCTCCTATGTGGGTAAAGTAGCCTACTTTCAAATGATCGGGAGGTGTGATGTCGATCAATAACGGAGAAAAAGTCAAAATTGGAGTTGTGGGATGTGGGGTTGTCGCTACTGCCTATTACCTGCCCTACCTCATGAAAATGGATACCGTTGAGCTGGTCGCTGTATGCGACCGATACCCAACACGGACGAAAGTCTGTGCACGGTTATTCGGTGCTCAGGAAGAATATCTCGATTACGATGAAATGATCGACAAAGCAGATATTGATGCTGTATTCATTCTCACCGCGCCGGGGACACATGTTCCCTTTTCACTCAAAGCTGTTGAAGCTGGAAAACATGTGCTGATCCAAAAGCCAATGGCAACTCGTATGGAGGATGCTCGTCGGATTGCGGAGGCTGTTCGACAGGCGAAAGTCAAGGCAATCATTGAGCCAAGTTCCAGTTCACCGCTGGACCCGGACATTGCGACACTGCGTGAGCTGGTTAAGAGCGGCGTGTTGGGGGATATTATGTGGTTTTCTCTCGGTTGGACGGGACCGACCACTTATGGACCCGGTCTTGCCAGCAACCCCTATGGACAAGATGCTTTCTACACTGCGGATAGTGGTGGATTCCTGTTCGACTTACCTTATGCGCCAGCCAATATCGTTGGTATTCTGGGAAGTTGCAAATCCGTTTTCGCGCATACGCTGACTTCCGCAAAAGATCACAAAATTGTTCCTGAAGAAGAATATGACAAATTCCTCTCTCAAGTAGTGGATGCCGACAAAGCAAATTACTGGGATGTCGTGCTTGATCTGCCTCGAACGCATCCGGTCAAGATGGAGGCGGTCGATCAGGCTTATTCTCTATATGAAATGAGCAACGGCTCACAGGGAACCTGCCATATTGGACGAATCTATCACCCAATTTTACCCGGTGGAGACAGTGGTCAACTGAGCGTTTATGGCACAGAGGGAAATCTGATCTTTGGAGCAGGTTATAAGGCTTCGATTATCAGCAGCAGGAAAGATTTGCTGCCTCAGGTTGATGCTGACGGTTGGTTTCACATCCCTATTCGTGGTGACGCGAGTAAAGCCAAGTGGCCACAACCCACCCCGGGCGCATTCAATTACTATCATGAGTCGAGCAAGCATTTTATTGAATGCATCCTTGAAGATAAAGAACCGATCCCCAACGTGGATTGGGGCTTACACATCACGGAAATGATGTATGGTGCACTGGAGTCATCGCGTACCGGAAGGCTTTACCAGATGACGACCTCATTGAATTATTAAAGGCGCTTGGAATAAATCGACTCAGCAGTGACAACCGGAATTGTCGCACACATTAAAGAAGCGTGTGGATTAGAACGCTGCGCCACAGAGTGGACTGCTCCTTAGCCCTTCGTGACATGTATATGTCGGGCTTCTGTCTAACAACGCAGCGTTCAGTGGAACAGATGCAGCCCTTGACAGGAAATGAGTCGATTACCGACGAACTTATTTCCAATGAGGCGTTATGTTGGTGGTAATGCCTGTCGGTGGGAAAGACGCTTCTCTCCGCCCTTTACTCTCTTAGTACGAGAGTGTTTCCAGCTTTCGAAACAAGTCGCCAAAAATAGGGTCGCGGTGGATGTAACGGACATAGCGCATGAAATGGCGGGAGTTGTCGAAGCTCCACTTGAATTGATCACTGACCATAGGCGCATGGACGAACTCAGTCTCCATCCAACGCTCATTGATCAAGTAAGCGACAGCCGCCACATCCCAAATTTCTTTAGACCACGCGAAAGAATCAGTAGCGTAGCTAGCGACGATAGCGGCGAGATAATCGCCAATGGCGCTGCGTCCCCGAACATACTGATCCAACTCCGAGATGGTGGTACGCAGATGGGTAGTGACTCCCTTGCAAGGAACATGTACCAGCGGGACACCGCTGTCGAACATAATTCGGGATGACCATAAATCCTGCTTCAGGTTGAATTCAAGTGTATCGGGCCAGAAGAGCGCATGTCCGCCCAGCCAGACGACGCAGATTTTTTCAATGATGCGCGGTTCGATGAGCATTGCCGAGGCAACGTTGGTAATGGCAGCGATGGCAACGACATACAGTTGTTCTCCATCGGGTGTTGACATAGCGCGTTCAACCAAATCGAGCGCGGCATCACTGCGCTGCGGCTGGAGATCGGCAGTCAGATAATCTATTGAGCCGCGATAAACGAGTCCTTCAGACGGAAGACTCATCTTGTCCAGCAAGCGGATGATTTCGTCATAGCTCTTTTCCATACCTTCGGCAGGACCGCTGGAGCGATCATTATGGAAAGGCGCTGCGTAGACTGCTTCGACTTTTAAACGCTGGGGAGACAGGAGCGCATAGACAAGCGCAAACTGGTCGTCAACTTCGTTATATGTATCCGTATCCAGCACCATACGGAGAATACCAGAGGGTAACTGGAGTCGTTCCAAGCGCACGGATTCGGAAATTTTCGGAAATATCTCATTTAATTGGGTCATCGCCTAACCTTCCTAATCATGGTCGTAAGCCTGACGTATGGCTCTGTTTTAGTTGAGTGGAACCCCTGCTTGCTCCGCTGCGCGCCTAAGCAAATGCACACTGGCGGCGGCTTCTTCCGGTGTGGCAATATGTTCGAGTATGAGCCAGCTCTCTTCAGGTAAATTGGGAGCCATCAACCGCAGTACTTCCGCCCAGTCGGTCGGGCTGCTGCCCAGCGGTGCCAGCGTGATATGCACATGGAACCCTTCCGCCAACCCGACATCTTTAATATGACCGACGCCGTAGTGCCCGGCGAGACCATTACAGGTGCGGGCGATGGTATCTGAGGGATCGATCATATCCCAGAAGGTATAGAGGCTGGTGACATCGACATTGCAGCGCAGGGCATCTGAACCGATTTTTTGCCAAAGTTCTATAAACCGCTCCGCAGAGCAAACCGCGCCTTTTAGGTAGGCTTCGATACTTAAGTTGACCTGGTAGCGTTCGGCAAGCCGAACTACAGGTTCCAGTTCACGCGCCAATACATCGAGTGCTTCGGAACTGAAGTTGCGTGAGTCGGTAGCGCCAAAGCCAGAGGGGTGATAATTGCCGGGTCCGATAACAATATAGGGACAACCTATCTCGGCAGATAAGGGAATAACCTTCTCTAAAAGCACCTTCTGCTGCGCCTGCGCCTCAGTATTGCCGTTCAGTGGGTTATACCCAAACAGTCCAATCTGGCATGGCGCAAGTCCACGCTCGCGCAGGGGCTGAAGCACCGTTCCAGCACCATCTCTAACCAATGCTTCCGCCTGAACAGGCACTCCCATAATGCCATGCTCGACAGCGAGATCAAGCGTGTACGATCCGGCTTCCAATCCTAGTTTCATAAGTAATTTTCTCCATTGTCGGTCAGCATACTCTCTAACTGCACCTTGCGCCCCGTCCTAGCGGACTCATAGGCGGCTTGTGCCAGCGCAACCGCTGCTATACCGTCTTCGACAGTTGCTGTTGGCTTGCGCCCGGTTTTGACACATTCTATAAAGTGACGGAACGCAGCCGTATAGCGAGTATTGCCGACCCATTCCGGTGCGGTTGTCAACGTCCGGGTTTCAGGAGCGTTACGGACAGCCCAAGTTAACGTTTCCCAGATATGTTCACGCCCAGAAACTTGAGCCTGCCCGTTTTCCGTAAAGATTTCCAAATGTGGGAAAGACTTGAAAGCCTTTACACCTATCCCTCCGACAGTTAGAGCGGCGATTGCTCCATTGCCAAAGCGGAGACTCATCGTGCCTGCTTCTTCAGACGGGCTACCGCTGAAGTTAGCGCCTTCAGCCATGACAGATATGGGCTGCCCTAGAATTGAACGCACTACATCAAATAAGTGGCATGAATTTTCATTGAAATAGCCATTTCCGTTTTCGGCATTCCACAACCAATGGTCTGCAGGTGGGAGATAATCAAAAACGTATTGACCGTTCAGCATCCGCCCCTGCCCTAACTCAGCGTGTATTAACTCCTGCAAGCGCACAATGACAGGTAAAAATCTGAAACTGAACCCGACCATAACGGTCGCGTTGTGGCGCTGGCAGATAGCAGCCAGACGGCGCGCCTGCTCCAGATTCGAAGCCCAAGGTTTCTCGATAAACATGGGGATTTGGTGCTGGGCAGCATATTCAACCAATGCTTCTCGCCAGCGCGGTGACACCGCTAGACTGATAGCGTCCAGTTTTTCCTGCTCCATCAACGCAATACCATCGCGATAGGCGCGTGCGCCATAGCCCGCCGCGTAGGCATCTAAATTCCCACCTGCTTTTGGGGCGCGGCTCGCCACCGCGACGAGCCGAACGTCGTCCATATTCGCCAGTGTCTGCACATGGAGAGCGCCAAACTTCAAGCCAATCACGCCTATTCGAAATTTTTCCATGAATGCGCTCCTAAACGTGCATCATCACCACAGTCATCACTCTGAATGCTCGGTTTTCTGAGTTGCTGCTCGCGGCACTTTGATTTTTATGCACGGTCCCGGCAAAAGGATTTCGATTCCGTGATGTTCGGTATCTGAACACAGCGTAAACTTATTCTCACCGGTTCGTAAATGACGCGGATCGACGGCGATTTCCGTGAATACCAGATCATGAATGGCTTGACCGGAAGTAATCGTATAAGGGTAGTTATTGAGCAAAAAGGGATGATCTACATCTCCCTCGCCGCCATCCCATATCCTGACACCGAGCCAAGCTTGCTCAATCTGCTGAGTGTCAAGGTCGAGCTGAAAGGTTGCTTCGCGCTTCTGCCCCGCTCGTGACCAGAATGGCGCTGGCAGGTTGGAACAGTGTATAAGTTGCACAGAGTAGGGACGGTCACCAAACTGAATGCCCTCACGGACAGGAGTTCTATACTTTAATCCATTGTGCAAAGTAAGCTCTGCACTGAACGCTAGCGCATGAGTCTGCTCAGGCAGCATTTGCGTATCCCAATTCACCGAAAATGGCGCGTCAACGCTCGAACCTATGCGATTGTGCCATTGATGTTTCTGAGTATATCCATGCCAACTGTATTCAGAATTCATCCCTCGGTCGTCAAAGTCGGAATAGCGTCCAAAGTAATCAACCCGTTGGATTGCTGAATGATGTTCTGAGGCGCTGTTTAGCGACAGCTTGATCGTCGAACTGTCTCCTAAGCGAGACACAGCAATCTCAGGTTGAAAGCTGAGGAGTCCCAGCGTGTCCAACGCACATTTTTCCTCTAGGTAGCAGCAAAGGCGCGCCGTGTCGATGATAAAATGTCCCCAAAAACTTTCGCCCCGTTCACAGCTAAACTGAAATGCATTCATGCCTTTAACAAGATGGTGCAGCTCAACCGGAACACAGGGATAAGAATAAGTGCAGTGCCCGTTTGCTGTCCCCACTTCCGGCAGAGAATATTCCCCTTTGCCGTTGAGGATGAATCGCTTGTTTCGGGTATGTGGGTGCCCCCCCCACACTTCCATCAGCAGTTCGGCAGCAGTCAGATCGCGTAGATTTTCACTGATTTCAATTTGAAGCAACCCATTGGCTTGAGTTTCCCAACGTTCGCCATGTTCGGGGTGAAAACTAATCGTCTCGTCATTGACACGCCAGCGATTACCTGCGTGAGTCTGGTTACTTAAGCGAGCGTCAAAGTCCGCGTCATAGGTTCGGTAAAAACCACTTTTCAAGTTTGGAATCCTTTAAGTCTGGTGAGTGATCATCAGCACAACCGAAGGGGCGCTAAGCCGAACAGCGCTCAACGCCCCTACCCGTTTACATGAAATAGCGACCAGCATTGTGCTTGCGTTTAACAACGCTGGTAGGTTAGCTAGCGTAAATTCGCATCGTAGTAGGCTTGGAAGTTTGCCACCCAATCATTGCCACCGACACGTTCCCATTCAGAAATGTATTCATCCCATGCCGCGTCAAAAGTTCCCGGTTCGGCACTGATCAGCTTTGTCCATCCCGTGACTATCACGTCGTTCAATTCAGTCAGTAAATCGCTGTATTCCGACATGTCAACGAACTGGAAGGGATTGGGAGCGCCCACCCAACGACTGCTCTCTTGAATGACATCGCGCAAGCCAGTAGGATTTGGACTGGGTTCCCAGACTTCGGTGTGACTGAGCGCTTCTTCAAAGGTGTCATATTTCTCTACTGGAATGTAACCATGCATCAAGCCCTGACCAAAGTAGAAATACAGGGGATAGGTTTGCGAGTCGTAGGTTGCCGACCACGCTTCTTGATTGCGGTCGAAGTTTCCATTCGCATCAAAGGAGTTGTAGTGGACACCTTGAACGCCAGCGACAATCAGCTGACGCCCTTCAAGCGAGTTCAGATACTCCAGCACATCAACGGCTTTCTGCGGATCGTCTGACGTAGCGGAAACGGAGATATAGCCATTATTGGCGATACCGAGCGCGCGAGTCTGTTCGTATCCGGTAGCACTGAATGGCGGGATAAATGCCCACTCAACGCCCTCCTCGGCCATCTGAAGATTGGCGGGGTTTTGCACCCAACCGACTCCGGCTTTTCCAGCTTGGAAATAGCGCTCGTTTAGCATAGGCATACTGCTCATCGACGGGAAATCCGTGTCGACCAACCCGTCGTTGTACAGGCCGTTGATATATTGCATCGCGGCTCTGAAGTTGTCCCCAATCGCAACCGGATGCAGCGTGCCCTCATCATCAATCGTAAACGAGCGCTCTGGATCATAGAAGCTCGTCGGAACGCCAAATGTGGTGAGGATCGGGAGGATGGAACGACGTACTTGGGCAGCACCCTCAATTTGCCAACCAACTGTGCGACTATCAGGATCACGATCCTTGAACGCCTGAAGCAGATCGCGGAACTCAACTTCATTGGTCGGCATCTCAAGTCCGAGTTCGCCCATCCAGTCTTTCCTGACGGCGAATACCCAGTCCCAACCATGTGAAATCATGGGAATATAGTAAATATGTCCATCACGCTTCAAGGGCGCGAACGTTGACGATGAGGTGATCGCCGTCAGATACGGATGATCTTCCGGAGTAATGTAGTCGTCAAGCGGAATAATGACCTCATCGTTGATCCACTGAGGATTCAAATCCATATGGTGATAGATATCGATATCCTCGCCAGCGCCTAAATCGAGATTACGTACCTGATTAATCTCGCTCCAGTCGGCGGTCTTAAAGACAATATCTACATTCAAGCGCCGTTCAAGCTCTAGAATGATTGGATCACTCGCGTCATCAAGGGTCACGCCACCGCGAAAGATGATGATCTGCTCAGGTGGGGGGTTATCTTGAGCCAGAGCAATGCCAGACAAAGCCAATAGGGAGAGTAACAAGATAATCGTGTGTATCGCCGTTCTAAATAACGTTTTCATACCTGACTCCTTTTATGGGTAATTGTGTCCATTTTTGTAATTCATCTGAACGATGGCTTGCGTTTTGGGCAAAAGGCCTCCTCATTCTTTGACCGAGCCTAAGAGCAGCCCGTGAACAAAATAGCGTTGCAGGAAGGGATAAACCAGAATGATGGGCAGAATCGTAATCACGATTGTCGCTGCGCGCACCGTTGCGGGATTTTGAATATTGACAACACCCGGATCGACTCCGAGTGAGGTTGCATGTGAGATTACATTTCTGAGATAAAGTGCCAGTGGAAATATTTTCTGGTCGGACAAGTAAATCATAGGCCAAAACCAATCGTTCCAGAAATGCACTGCGTAAAACAGACCAATGGTCGCAATAATGGGTTTGGATATCGGCACAACCACACGGAACAGAAGGGTCAGCGTCCCTGCGCCATCGATAATCGCCGCTTCTTCAATCTCTTTCGTCATGTTAGAAAAGTAGTTCTTCATCAAGATCAAGAAGAAGGGATTAATGGTGAACGGCAAAATAATCGACAGCAGGCTGTTACGAAGACCGAGCTGGCGGATGAGAATAAAGTTCGGGATCAATCCACCATCAAAAAAGAACGTGACTAGAAATAGTGTAAAGACAATCGAGGTGAACGCCAGCCCTTTCTTGGATAGGAAAAAACCAGTGATCATCGTCCAGAAAAGACTGTTGGTCGTTCCTACAACCGTCACAAAGATAGAAACGGCAAAACTGCGCAGAAGCTGAGGATTGTCAAAGTTGAACTTGTAAGCGTCAAACACAAAGCTCGTCGGAACCAGGTGAAACTGGCTACCGTAATAAGCCTGCGGTGTGGAGAAGGAAATGACAATGATACTCCAGAAAGGGTAGATAGTGAGTACACAGAACAGTGCTAGCGCCCCGTAAATAGTGATGTCTGTGAGGGTAAACGGCACTTTTCGCATTAATAGATACCTTCCCCATCGCGTGTACGCTTGACGGCTTCGTTAGCGACCACAAGCAGGATCATGCCCAGCAGTGACTGCACCAAACCGGCGGCTGTCAAACGGGAAAAGTTCGGGTTGCTTGCATAAGCACGAACGATATAGGTTTGAATAATATCGCCCGTTTCGTATACCAGCGGATTATAGAGATTGAACACTTGGTCAAAGCCGACTCGCAGAACATTGCCTACGCTGATGATCAGCAGGATAACCATTGTCGATCGCAGGGCTGGGAGCGTGATGTGGCGTATCTTTTGAAACCTTGATGCACCATCAACCTCTGCTGCCTCGTAGAGTGTGGGGCTGATTGAAGCTATGGTAGCCAAATAAATGATGCTGCCCCATCCTACGGTGCGCCAGATTTCCGTTAAAACCAGTGTCCAGGGAAATATCGTTGGGTTCTGTAAAAAATCAATTCGTGGTAGCCCAAGTCCGACCAGAAAGCTATTTAGCGCACCATAATCGCGTGACAAAATATCATTGAAGATGCCTGCGAGGACAACCCATGAGATAAAGTAAGGGAGATAGGAAAGGGTTTGTACAGCGCGCTTGAATAGAGTGTGGCGAACTTCGTTGATGATCAGCGCCAGAATAATCGGTGCAGGAAAGCCGACGATAATGCGCAAGAGATTGATCTTCAGGGTGTTAGCAAAGGCAT
Source organism: Pseudomonadales bacterium (assembly GCA_038258585.1). Taxonomy (GTDB): domain Bacteria; phylum Pseudomonadota; class Gammaproteobacteria; order Pseudomonadales; family Pseudohongiellaceae; genus UBA5078. The sequence goes on along the minus strand of JBBSPQ010000018.1, from coordinate 548 downwards.
TTCGAAAAGTAGGATTTTCGAGCAACCATTGAAAATGCTTTAAACCGACCCAGTCACTACCGAAGTACCCTAATTTGAAGGAGAAATCTTCAAACGCCATGACGACGCCATACATGGGAATGTAGTGAAACACAAATACATAGATCACCGGCGGTAGGATCAGAAGATAGAGCAGTTTATTCATCCGAATGTCGCGGATTATCTTTTGCATTCTTGGGGATTGCGCCATTGGAATCCCAATCGCCTTGGGCGCAGCTTCCATTTATTTACCCCTAAATTGAAATAGTTCTATTCATCAAAGGTTGAAATATCGTCATTCGGAAAAAGTATAATATTATAATCATTGGGTGTCAAGAAGTCTATATTTCCCGTAACGTAGGGAGTGTCTAAAGGAAAACCGGTATAAACCTAAGCCACTGACCGAAATTTATCCAACAGACGTAGGCGATTGGGGTGGTGCAGAGTGTTCTGTTGCTGCATCACTTCATCGACCGAGACTTGGAGTGTTGCCAGCGAACGGTGCATACGATTGGCGACCGCCAATTGCT
>JBBSPQ010000017.1:0-11196 GCA_038258585.1 Pseudomonadales bacterium | reverse complement strand
GAAACTACAATGTTGAGAGCTGAGCTGGGACAGGATTTCGTTTTGGTGACGCCGGGTATTCGCCCGCACGGAGATGCCGCCAACGATCAGAAACGTATCGTAACACCGGTCAACGCCATTGGTGCGGGAAGCACTTATCTGGTAATAGGACGACCAATTACACAGGCGGCTAGTCCGGGCGACAAACTGAGAGAAATTTACAGTCAGTTGCATGGCAGCTTTCCAGATCTTTGCTAGAGTCATAGATGCAGCGTGAATGCTGCACGAAATGTTACAAGAGGGATGACAACTTCTTTGACAAACTGGATGTATCACTGAAAAGGAAATCATTATGAAAAGGATCTTTGGTTCCATGGCGTTGTTGCTGTCGTTCGTGATGTTTGCGCCAATTTCGTTGCAGGCGCAGACGGCCGACAGACCTGCCGAAATGTCGTCGGCTAATACTAAGGTAGATATTAATACCGCTGATGCTGCTACTCTGGCTCTGGCTCTTGACGGCGTAGGCATGGCCAAGGCTCAGGAAATTGTTGCGTATCGGGAAAAATACGGTGAGTTCAAGAGTGTGGAGCAGCTGGCCGAGGTCAAGGGAATTGGCGCAGCTACAATCGCGCGCAACCGTGACAAGGTGATTATCGCAACGAAGCAATGACAAACGCTGTGCTGGTTTGTGAATAAGATAGTGTGAAGAAGGTAGAATAGGGCGCTTTCGAGCGCCCTATTTTTTTTGCTTGCAATTAATCCGACTATCAGGAAAAAAAATGCTGGAGGTATTTTTAGCGATCCCTATTTTTATCTTCGCAGTGCTTTCCACCGCGTGGGTAAAGAAGGTCGCTGAATCGGCGCAATTGCTTGCGATCCCGACAACTCGCAGCTCTCATGTGGTTTCTACCCCGGTTGGCGGTGGGTTGGCGATAGTATTGGTTTATACGCTAACACTGATGTTCTTGTTTTATGAAAACATGTTTGTCGGCTCCGAACCCGCGGTACTTTGCGCCAGCCTTCCTATAGCGGCAATAGGTCTGATAGACGACCGTAGACATGTCGATTTCCGCGTTCGTCTTCTTTTTCAAATCGCTGGCGCCATATGGGTGCTTGGGATATTGGGTGGTTTGCCACCGTTGACATTTGGTTCTTTACAGGTCGACATGGCATTTGCGACTTGGATTCTAGTTCCCCTCGCGTTGATCTGGTTAACTAACCTCTACAATTTCATGGACGGCATCGACGGCATCGCAGGAATTGAGACTTGTTGCGTGACGTTGGCTGGAGGTTTGTTACTGGCCCAGGCGGGGGATTTCTCGCTGGCGCTGATTTGCCTGTCGCTGTTTGCGGGATCAGTCGGGTTTTTGGTATGGAACTGGCCACCTGCCAAAATTTTCATGGGCGATGTGGGCAGCGGGTTCGTTGGCTACACGCTTGGATTAGTGGCGCTTTTGAGTCATTACCACGAGACGATGAGCCTGTGGAGCTGGGTGCTGTTACTGGCCGTGTTTATTGTAGATGCGACATTTACTCTCGTCAGGCGTGTTGTTAGAGGTGAGTCTTGGTATCAGGCGCACAGAAGTCACGCTTATCAACATGCAACACAGAAATTCGGGAGTCATCAAACAGTCTCGATAGCCGTGTTAACAGTGAACCTGTTCTGGCTCATGCCACTGGCATTGTTGGCAGGCAAACACCCTGAATATGGGGTATATTTAGCCGTCCTCGGCATAATACCCTTGTTGATACTTGCGACAATGTTTCAGGCTGGAAAGCAATCGGAGCTGTGATCAGTTGAAGATTAGGATTCTCCGAACTTTAATGAAATTCGCAGACATGAAATTCGCAAAAGGATTGCCAGCAAACAGGAAGGTTTATGAATTTATATACAATCCCTCTATCCCGCACTGTTAAACAGATGCTCATGATGCTCGCTGACTGTATCATGTTGGGAATGGCGCTGTGGCTATCGTTTGCACTATTGAGTGTGGATTTCTTCGCCAGAGCAGACAATGCCTATTTATACTTTGCCGTCGCGAATGTAGTCAGTGTACTGGTGTTCTTTCGTATTGGTCTGTATCGCGCCATTCTGCTCTACATGGGCTTGCAGTCGGGTTTTATCGTCTTGCAGGGTGTCACCATCGCTACTGCGATGCTGGCAGTCACCGCCTATTTTTTTGTGTCTCCGGATAGTTACGACAACTCGATTTTCCCGATTTACTGGATGATTTCCCTTCTGTTCGTTGGAGGGAGTCGCTTTGTCGCCAAAGTGGCACTACAGAATCTGATTCAGAATTTCCGTCCGAAGGAGCCCGTCATCATCTACGGTGCGGGTAGCTCTGGTATGCAATTGGTGGCTGCATTGCAGAGCGGAGATCAGTATCTTCCTGTCGCATTTGTCGACGACAGTCGTGGACTGATCGGCAGCACAGTCCATAGCATTCGCGTTTATAGTCCGGGCGCGTTATTCGAGCTCATAGAGAATTTTTCAGTCAGACAGATTCTGTTGGCAATTCCGTCTGCGACCCACGCAGAGCGGAAGGAAATTTTGAACAGGCTCGAACATCTGCCCATACATGTCAAAACGGTTCCCGATTTGTTCGACATGGTCTCAGGTAAAGTGGGTGTTGATGAGATCAGAGACATCGATATCGAGGACTTGCTGGGCAGGGATATCGTGCCACCCAATCCTAAACTGATGGGCGCATGTATCAGCGGTTGTTCGGTAATGGTGACAGGTGCAGCGGGATCAATTGGTTCAGAATTGTGCCGCCAGATATTGTTGCTGAGGCCCGCACGACTGATTCTTGTCGATAGTTTTGAGTATGGTTTGTATACCGTCGAGAATGAACTGCTGGAAACTATAGCCACACTAAATGAGAGTGCCGACGGTATAGAGCTTGTCGCGTTGCTGGGCAATGTCTGCAATTCGCAGTTGATGGAACACCTGATGAAGCGCTTCGCTGTGGAAACGCTTTACCACGTTGCGGCCTACAAACAAGTGCCAATGGTGGAGAGCAATATTATTGAAGGGGTGCAGAATAATATTTTCGGCACGCTCATTTCGGCACAGGCCGCTGAGCGAAGCGGTGTCGCCAATTTTGTGTTGATCTCTACTGATAAAGCTGTGCGACCCACCAATTTTATGGGGGCAACGAAACGCTTCGCCGAACAGGTATTGCAGGCCATGGCTTACAACAAAAGCAGCACCCGTTTTAGCATGGTCCGGTTTGGCAATGTGCTGGGCTCTTCTGGTTCCGTAGTACCATTGTTTCGTCGGCAAATAAGTCAGGGAGGCCCAGTCACTGTTACACACCCGGAAGTGACTCGCTACTTCATGACCGTACAGGAAGCGGCGCAACTTGTTATTCAGGCGGGCTCCATGGCCACTGGTGGGGATGTGTTTGTGCTGGATATGCATGACCCAATCCGCATTGTGGATTTGGCTAAGAAGATGGTTCATCTCATGGGTTATGACGTCAAAGACGAGAATTCATATAAGGGTGATATCGCGATCGAATACACTGGTTTGCGCGCCGGGGAAAAACTTTTTGAAGAATTGCTTATTGGGGAATCTGTGACTGGGACCGATCACCCAAAAATCATGCGTGCAGAAGAAGATGCGTTATCCTGGATCGAACTCGAAGGATTGATTCATCGCCTGCAGGCAGCCTGCAAACGCATGGATCTGCATCAGATTCGTGAAATACTCATGCAGGCCGTTGACGGTTTCGAACCCAAGGAGGTCGCCAGTGATCCACTGTGGGATCTGGCAATTGGGGAACAGGAAGTTATTGAAAAAGCCGGAGAGGGCAGGAAGCTCGAAAACAAGATTACAACGCTGTATAAATAAGATATCGGTTGTCTGAGTCTCCCTGTCTCTTGAGCATCAGATGCTGGTGCTCAAGAGAATAAGGAGACCTGACCGTGTTGGATTACTCTCTTCTAATGGTGATGATAGTAATCGGTTCTACAGGCACATCCTGAAATCCTCTTGTGCTTCCGGTATTCACCTCAGCAATGGCATCCACTATATCCATTCCTTCAATCACTTCACCAAAAGCAGCATAGCCAAAACCACGCGATGTTTCGTCGGTGTGATCCAGAAAGTTATTATCAACAAGATTGATAAAAAACTGACTACTGGCGCTGTCAACAACCTGAGTTCTTGCCATGGCTAGCGTGCCGCGATTGTTTTTCAGTTCAGACTTGGCTTCATTCTTGATCGGGTCGTAAGTGGATTTTTCCATCATGTCTGGGCCAAAACCGCCTCCTTGAATCATGAAGCCGGGAATGACTCGGTGAAAAACGAGGCCATCGTAAAAATTGGCATCTGTGTAACGCAGAAAATTAGCTGCGGTGATGGGTGATTTGTCAGCCCACAATTCTATTTTCACTGTGCCTTTGTTAGTTTCCATAACAACAATCGGGTTTGCGCTTTCAGCTGCGAACGAAAGAGTGCTGAGGCTGAAAAGTACAGATAAGAGTAAAGCTCTCATTAGGTTGAACTCCTGTGATGGTCGTGTGGTGTAGTGATCTTCTCAAAGTGATCGATTCATATTGAATGGCAGACACTATACCGCATTGTTTTAAAGGCGATAAGTGCTTTAAGGCGAAGCAGGTGTGCGTCAGCAGTAGGACAAATGGCGCGGCGGGCGCAGGAACAAAAAGAGAAAATGCAAAGATATGGATTGAAGAAAATACTGAGGGTGCAAGCCAAGAAATTGGCTGCCCAACCTGGGCTCGAACCAGGAACCAAGTGATTAACAGTCACCTACTCTACCATTGAGCTATTGGGCAGTGATTTGGGACACACAAACCGTATGTCGTCAAAGCGTGCGTATACTAATCACAAACCATAGGGTGGTCAACCCTTATCTGACGTACATTCTCGACCATCAATTCGATGCCTGTTCCAGGACATACCCCTCGGCAGAGGTCATAAGCTGATATACTCGGCGGCTGATTTTTAATTGGAATTCACAAAATCTGGTCTATTCTTCATGCAAAAGACGCACACACCTTTCAAGATCCATTCCCGTTTCAAACCCGCTGGCGATCAGCCACTTGCGATAGAAGCACTGGTGGAGGGTCTGGAGAGTGGGTTGGCTGCTCAAACACTTCTCGGCGTCACCGGTTCAGGGAAGACATTCACAATTGCCAATGTCATCGAAAGGACTCAACGACCGGCCTTGATCATGGCGCCCAATAAAACGCTGGCAGCACAATTGTACGGCGAGTTCTCCGAGTTTTTCCCGGACAATGCAGTGGAGTATTTCGTTTCCTATTACGACTACTATCAGCCTGAAGCCTATGTGCCATCGTCAGACCTGTACATCGAAAAAGATTCATCGATAAATGAGCACATCGAGCAAATGCGTTTGTCTGCCACGAAAGCACTGTTGGAGAGATCGGACGTCATCGTGGTGGCAACGGTCTCGGCAATTTACGGTCTAGGCGATCCCAAATCTTATTTGCAGATGGTGTTGCATCTGGACAGGGGCGATAAGGTTGATCAGCGTACTATTCTGCGCCGACTCGCCGAGTTGCAGTACACCCGCAATGACATGGAATTGCAGCGAGCCACCTATCGTGTGCGCGGTGATGTTATTGATGTTTATCCAGCTGAATCTGACAAGAACGCCATTCGTATTGAACTGTTTGACGATGAGATCGAGAGCTTGTCTTACTTCGATCCGTTGACGGGCAGTATCGTGAAGAAGGTGCCGCGCCTGACTGTTTTCCCTAAATCACATTATGTCACGCCACGACAGACGATGGTGGATGCAATGGAGGAAATCAAAACGGAGTTGAATCAGCGTCTGGAGCAATTGGAGGGCAATCACCAGTTGGTGGAAGCGCAGCGATTGGCACAGCGTACTCGTTTCGATCTGGAGATGATTGCCGAGTTGGGTTACTGCACAGGCATCGAAAATTATTCGCGTTATCTCTCTGGCCGGCCGGCCGGATTACCGCCTCCGACACTCTATGATTATCTGCCGGCCAATGCACTGGTCATTGCCGACGAGTCTCACGTGTCGATTCCGCAACTGGGCGCTATGTACAAGGGTGACCGATCTCGCAAGGAAACGTTGGTGCAATACGGGTTTCGTTTACCCTCTGCGCTTGATAATCGGCCGTTGCGTTTCGAGGAGTGGGAGCAGCTTACCCCACAGATCATCTATGTATCGGCCACGCCTGGTCCTTACGAGGGCGAGCACGCTGGTCAATTGGTAAGGCAACTGGTGCGACCCACTGGATTGGTTGACCCGGTCTTGGAAGTCCGTCCCGCGACATCACAGGTCGATGATCTGCTGTCCGAAATTCGCAAGATTGCGGCGAAAGGGGAGCGAGTGTTAGTGACGGTGCTGACCAAGCGCATGGCGGAAGACCTAACCGATTACTTGGGCGAACACGATGTCCGGGTTCGTTATCTGCATTCCGACATTGATACGGTTGAGCGATCGGAAATTATTCGTGACTTGCGTCTTGGGAAGTTCGATGTCCTCGTCGGAATCAACTTGTTGCGCGAAGGGTTGGATATCCCGGAAGTGTCACTTGTCGCCATTCTGGATGCGGATAAAGAAGGTTTCTTGCGCTCCGAGCGATCGCTGATTCAGACCATTGGTCGAGCGGCGAGAAATCTGAATGGCCGGGCGATTCTGTATGCAGATCGAATGACCGGTTCAATGGAGCGCGCCATCGCCGAATCGGAAAAGCGCAGAAACATTCAACTGGAATTCAATAAAGAACACAACATCACACCTGTCGGTGTGACTAAGCGAGTCAGCGATGTGATGGAAGGTGCTTACGGTGGTGCCTCGGAATCAAAGGGCGCCAAACGCGCGCGCGCCATTGCGGAGAACAAGTCTGGCTATGACGCTTCCACTTCGACAATGGATGCGAAGGCTCTGGCCAAAGAGTTGTCTCGTCTGGAAGCGCGTATGTATGATCTCGCGAGGAATCTTGACTTCGAAGCGGCGGCGGCAACGCGCGATCAGATTGCGGCGCTCAAGTTGCAGATGTTGAAGCAGTGACTCAATACCCTGCACCCGTGCGGGCAGAAATAGGAGCTAGCCTGCTGGCGAATGCAAACGCTGAATACTGCGGCACCTTATTTTTCCCTTCCAACAGTGTGATTGTATTGTAGTTTCCGTTTCGTGCCCCTATAATCGCCGTTCTTTTGCGACAGCACATTCAGGCGCGTAGCTCAGTTGGTTAGAGCGCTACCTTGACATGGTAGAGGTCACCAGTTCGAATCTGGTCGTGCCTACCAGAATGTGCATCGTAACTAGCAGCTTAGAATCAATTTTTAACAGATGATGAGTCGGATGAACTATCGCTCCGACTCATTTTTATTGCCACCAGGAAAGCCATGCCGACAGTAGTTTTGCCAGACGGAAGTGCACGCCAATTCGAAGGGGCGGTCAGCGTTGCTGATGTTGCCACTTCAATTGGTGCGGGCCTTGCGCGTGCGGCTCTGGCAGGGCGGGTTGATGGCGTGCTGGTCGACACTTCCTATGTCATCGACAAGGACTGCGAGCTGGCCATTATTACCGAGCGCGATGCCGACGGCTTAGAAGTCATTCGCCATTCCTGTGCGCACCTGATGGCTCAGGCCGTGCAACGTTTGTTTCCGGAAGCACAAGTCACTATTGGCCCAGTCGTAGAAGACGGCTTCTTCTACGACTTTGCTTACGAGCGACCCTTTACACCTGAGGACCTCGAAAAGATCGAAAATAAGATGCGCGACATCGTGGCGGAAAATCTGCCAGTTGAGCGTTCAGAGATGAGTCGCCCAGATGCTATCGCCATGTTCGAGAGGATGGGCGAGAAGTATAAGGTCGAGATCATCAAGAGTATTCCTGGTGAAGAGGCGCTGTCCTTCTATCGGCAGGGCGAGTTCATCGACCTGTGTCGCGGTCCTCACGTACCCGAGACTGGCAAGTTCAAAGCCTTCAAGCTCACTTCTGTAGCGGGTGCCTATTGGCGCGGCGATGCCAAGAACGAAATGTTGCAACGTGTTTACGGTACAGCATGGGGCGACAAGAAAGCCCTTGAGCAGTATTTGCAGCGTCTCGAAGAAGCAGAAAAACGAGATCACCGCAAGATTGGCAAGAAGTTGTCACTGTTCCATTTCCAGGAAGAAGCTCCGGGAATGGTGTTCTGGCATCCGAATGGTTGGGCCATATACCAAACTATTCAGGCTTATATGCAGAGCCTGCAGCGCGCCAACGGCTATCTTGAGATTCGTACTCCGCAGCTGGTCGATTACTCGCTGTGGGAAAAGTCCGGTCATGCCGATAAGTTTGCAGACCAGATGTTCAGCGTCGAGTCCGAAAACCGACTCTATGCCATCAAGCCAATGAATTGCCCATGCCATATTCAAGTGTTCAATCAAGGCCTCAAGAGTTATCGCGATCTGCCCATGCGTCTGGCAGAGTTCGGTTCCTGTCACCGTTATGAACCCTCAGGCAGCATGCATGGCCTGATGCGCGTTCGCAGTTTTACGCAGGACGATGGTCACATCTTCTGTGCTGAATCCAGTATTCAGGACGAGGTCGCAATATTTATCGACCTACTTTATGGCGTTTACAGGGATTTCGGTTTCGATGAGATTATTCTGCGTCTCTCCACGCGTCCTGAGAAACGCGTTGGTAGCGACGAGTTGTGGGATAAATCCGAACTGGCACTGAAACAGGCCTTGCAGGCTACTGGTCTGCCATGGGAATTGCTGCCGGGAGAGGGCGCGTTCTACGGTCCTAAGATTGAGTTCTCGTTGAAAGACTGTATGGGGCGAGTGCAGCAGTGTGGTACTATTCAGGTCGATTTTTCAATGCCAGAGCGTCTTGGCGCGCAGTATGTTGCCGAGGATGGCAGCAGACAGACTCCAGTGATGTTGCATCGTGCGATCCTGGGCTCTTTTGAGCGCTTCATTGGTGTGTTAATTGAACATTACGCTGGCGCGTTGCCAGTATGGTTAGCTCCTGAACAGGTGGTAGTGCTCAACATCACCGACAAACAGGCAGAATATTGTGAGTCAGTGCGAAAATCCTTGTCAGACAAAGGCTTTCGCGTTGCATCAGACTTGAGAAACGAGAAGATCGGCTTTAAAATCCGCGAGCACACAATTCAGAAGACTCCTTTTCTGCTTGTGGCGGGTGACAAGGAAGTGGACGCTGGAACAGTTTCCGTGCGGACTCGAGCAGGCGAAGACCTTGGTAGCATGACGATTGCGCAGTTTGCCGATCATCTTGCCGCAGCGGTGGCCCGATTCGGACGCACAGAAGCAGCAGAGTAATCGCCGTTAGCGATTAGTCAGAAAACATCGAACGTGACAAGAATTTTAATTTTTTTAACTGAATCCGGAGTAAGAAACTAGCGCCTATGAGGAGTAGTTCAAAGAAGCCCGTTATTAACGAGCATATAGATGCCGCCGAGGTTCGCCTAGTGCTGGCCAATGGAGATCAAGCCGGCGTCGTGTCTATAGACGAAGCAAGAGCTGCTGCCAGCGAGGCAAAACTGGATTTGGTGCTTATTGCGCCGGAGGCAGAGCCACCGGTTTGCAAAATCATGGATTACGGCAAGCATATTTTTGACTTGAAAAAGCAAAAGGTTGCCAACAAGAAAAAGCAACATAAGCAAACAGTAAAAGAGATTAAGTTTAGACCAGGGACGGAGGAAGGAGACTATCAGGTAAAACTACGCAACCTGATGCGTTTCCTTAACGATGGGGACAAGGCCAAGGTGTCATTACGATTCCGCGGTCGCGAACTTGCCCATCAACATCTTGGGCTGGAGCTCGTTCAACGGATCGGAAGAGATCTGGAAGAATACGGCACAGTGGAACAGGAACCCAAGATGGAAGGACGTCAGATCGTAATGGTTCTGTCGCCCAGTAAAAAGAAGAAGCCATAAGACAATTATCCATTGCTGCCTAGGGGTAAACGCCAGTAGAGCGTCTACCTGATTTATATAGACAGATAGCAATGGATTTTTTGTGACTATGGTTTCATAAACCAACCCTTAGCTTTCTCTCATGAGTAGAAATACGAGAGATGACAAATGCGGAGTATGTAATGAGCAAGATCAAGATCAAGACCCACCGCGGCGCAGCCAAACGGTTCAAACAAACCGCTGGCGGCTGGAAGCGTAAAAGCGCAAACAAGAGCCACATCCTCACAAAAATGACTACTAAGCGTAAACGTCAATTGAGAGGCACGTCATTGGTACATCCATCTGACAAAGTGCTGATCGATCGTATGCTGGGTAAACGTTTCTAATTAACTAATTTTGCGAGGATTCAACAATGGCCCGAGTTAAACGAGGCGTCACGGCGCGACGTCGTCACAAGAAAGTTCTTAAGCTTGCGAAAGGTTACTATGGTGCACGTAGTCGTGTGTATCGCGTTGCCAAGCAGGCTGTCATCAAAGCAGGTCAATACGCTTATCGCGACCGCAAGGCCAAGAAGCGCGTATTCCGTGGTCGGTGGAGTACGCGTATCAACGCGCAGTCACGTGCTAACGGCATGACCTACAGTCAATTCATCGCTGGTCTGAAGAAAGCCAATATTCTGGTCGACCGTCGTGTGATGGCTGATCTGGCTGTTCATGACAAGGCGGCGTTTGCTGCACTGGTCAATCAGGCAAAAGCGAGTCTGGCTGCTTAAGCCGATTGAGAGTCTGTCATGGTAGATACCGTTTCCCTGGTCGATGCGGCACTGCGTTCTATAGCTGATTGCAGCGATGAACGATCGCTGGAACAGTTGCGTGTCGATTATCTGGGTAAGAAAGGAAGTCTGACGGAACTGTTGAAGGGGCTGGGTAAACTGGCACCGGAAGAGCGTCCACAGGCCGGGGAACGGATCAATATCGCCAAGCGACAAGTGCAGGACGCACTTGAATTACGCAAAACGGATCTGGTTGAACAGGCACTTAATGAGCAATTAAGTGCTGAAGCCGTCGATGTTACGCTGCCCGGACGCCGTCAAAGCGCCGGCGGCGCGCATCCGGTCAGCAAGACGATTGAGCGGATTCAGGGTATTTTCCAAGCGGCCGGTTATGCCGTCGCTGTTGGCCCGGAAATCGAAGATGACTATCACAACTTCGGCGCTCTCAATATTCCCGATCATCACCCCGCTCGTGCCATGCACGATACCTTCTATATCGATCCTGCTACGGTGCTGCGAACTCATACGTCGCCCGTTCAAGTACG
>JBBSPQ010000016.1:0-11544 GCA_038258585.1 Pseudomonadales bacterium | reverse complement strand
TAGGGGCAATCATCCAGTGGGCCGTTGTTCATCACCCAGTCATAACCAAGATGTGAGTAGAACTCGGGGCGGAAGCTGGAAGTGAAAAAACGATCGCTGAACAAACGGCGTGATGCATTGATAATGAAAATATGAAACTGGGTTTCTGATATGGCGAAACCATGGGGTCGGGTATATTCCGCCAGCCAGCCCACGATCATGTCGACGTCTTCAATATTGTCTACCCGCGTGCCATCGGGATGACCTAGACAATCGTTGAGGAATTCGCCGTTTTCATCTCTTTGTACATTCGTGATGACTTTTGAAGCGTCGCAGACATGGGTACCATAGATCTCACGTATTTTCGCTACAACGTCTGCCTGTGACTGACGCGCAGGGGAGTCTTGCGGTAAGCGCTGATCGGCAAAGTCATCGAATCCGCTCAAGGCCTTTAGCCCGATCTGTCGGCGGAATTCATTGAAACGAGGCACGCCGCGTTCACGGTCGCGGATTATGTCCAATGCAATGACGTCGATCTTAGCGGAATCTGAATCCAGGTGAGGCATATCCAGATTTTGCAAAAATGTCGGGTGATTCTCCAAGTGCAGCAGGCCAAGCCGCTGCCGACCCATGCTCAAGGTCCAGTTGGCGATGCCACGATCGTGCATCTGGTCGCTGGCTTCTCCGCGCACGGTTCGCACGACTGGTATCTTCAACTGAATTTCGTTGGGAGTGCGCCAGTCACGGTATTCGATTAGATCTGGCACTAGTGGATGCAGTCGATAGACCGTGGTGAATTCTTCCGGAAAGTTAAAGGGTGAACCGAAGTGGTTAACCCCGCCATTGACGTCGTTAGGATCTGTGATGTCCCAATTGTCACGTTTCCACCACAGCGCCCCTTCCTGTCGGGTATTGTTCAGTCCGAAGATGCCTGCGCCGGATGCCAGTACGGAATACGCCGCATTGGTTTTATTGCCGTCACCGTCGCGACCTAGACTTCGAGCAATTCTACTGGAAATTCGACTGAGGAAGTTCTTGTCCTGGTCGAAAATCTTGCGCAGGACCATAGACACGTCGTCTTCTTCAAGATTAAACAGACCGAACCAGTTTGAATTCATGCCTCGATAGAGCGGCTCGTCGTACAGCAATTGTGGCGTCCATTCCACGGTGTGTATCTTGGCTATCATCGCAGACACCACCAGACGCCCGGCCTGATAAATTTCTTCATCGCTGGCTTCCCGGTAGCTGATAATGCGATCAGGATCGGTCGGATTACGAAAGCCTGAATCGCGATCGGGAGTGGTTGCCTGTAACTGACGGAATTGGTCAACGAAGCTATTGTGCTCGCGCACAAAAATATTGTGGTAGAAGCTCAAACCGATATTCCAATTGTCCGGAAATGCCGTGGCTTCCTGACCTTGCCATTGACTCTGAACAGGACAAGCAGGGTTGCAAGCGTCAAAGGTGGGCAGGTAGCCGTCAGGCTGCAACAGTTTGGCATTATCAGCGGGGTCATGTAACACACGAAGTGCGGAGGTTTCGTCATATCCGTAAATCTGGGATGCATCCCACCACGCAGTGACAGTGTTGCTGGTGGTTTTGTGGGCACGACTGAGTTTCTCCACGCCATCAACAGTGAATGTGCTTGGGGCGTCGCTTTGGGCGAAAAGAGATCCTTCCATGCGGTCATCGGGTCTGCAGCCCAACGCGATCGCTTCTTCTGAACTGCAGCCAACCTCTACCAGTCCCGGCTCGTTGCGGCCCTCCTCCGTGTGTGAAAACCAGTCGTGGGTCATAAACTGGATCCAGAAGGCGGCCAATACGTTGAAGAACGGTGCTTTCTGATAATCGCAGTTAGCATCGGCGGAAAAATCGGCGAGACCATTGCCGTCGTTACAGGTTGCTGAGCTTTGCTCGCGCGTCAGCAATTTTCGGCTGATCAATTGCGGATCGGGTTTTAGCAGACCGAGGCGATTGCCATTTTCCGGGTCGCTATGGCGTGCGACTGTAAGGTCAGTCAGACCGAGTCGGGGAAAGGTGGCTTCAAATTCGACGTTGCGGGAAAAATAGGTGCCGGTACTCCCCATTTTGGGGTTGTAGATATCGTTGCAAATACCAGTGAGCGTTCGATAGCGAATCAGTTCTCCCTCACACAACTGAGGTCCACTGCCACCCACTGCTGCGTAGTTGGGGTCTGTAGCGTCTAGATGCATTTCAGGCCAGACACGAACAGTCGAACCCGGATCGCCACCCAGACCCTGAATGTAGGTTTGATAGGTGTAGTTATCGAAAAGGTTGAACTTGATCAGTTCAATACGCTGATATTCCAGGTCCAGCAGCGAACCATCGATGCCTCGACCATTCGGAAACAAATGCTCGCCCAGACTTGTAATTGCCTCGCGGCCCTCGGACTCGGTGCCGACGCCACCGGTTGCCCAATAGTTTGACCAGTCCACCCAAGGCGTAGCCCGATTGGCCACCGCATTGTCTCCACCACGGCAACGTGCTGTGTCTTCCTGCACCTTGCCCAAGAATCTTTCCGAGCGATCATCCGCTATCGGCCTGAGTCCGGTATTCGCTGTCGATATACACGCTTGTACATCGTTATCCTCGGAATCACTGTCGCAAGCGCTCAATGTCAGCGCTGATACGGTTGCGAATAGAAAACAAAAAGACGAGGTTTTACCCATTGCACGATTCCCTATCATTGCTCTTCAACGTTACCGCATGGGCGACTCTAGCGACCCGAAGGCTCAAGAAAATTCACAGGTGCGGATTGTTGAGAGTTTGTTTTTATTAGCTTTCTTATTGATGCTATGACGACTTCTGACATGGACCGATCTTTTTATTGGCACCAGAATAAAAGCCCTCTGAAACAAAGTCCATCAATTCATTTTCCGGCATTGTTCAGTCCGGTTAAAGCTGATGCCACTCGTTGTGAAAAAGACGAACTGGTTTGTGCGAATATTCTTACACGGCAACGGACAGAACGCTCAGATCGAAAAATCAACCCCCTTTGCTATGCTTAAATGAACTCCTCGAATCAGCAATAATTAAGAATAGTATTTTGACCAAAGAAATCCATTCCACTTCTTCAGTGCCAGCGAACTGCTAGCCTTAACCAGATGAAGTCGGTGCGGGCACCGCCCGCTGAACGAGTCCGGTAAAGAATGACCATCTATAACAGCAAATCAAATTCCTGAGAGTTTTTCTCCAGCCGAATAATTCGCCACAACTCCTCGGCCTCAGGGTGAATCTGTCGCAAGTAATTGACCCACTGCTTCACCCGCCCGACTCTGTCCTTTGGCGACAACGTCAGGCTGATCTCTTGCCAGAACAGACTGAGCAAAGGGGTGATACTTGTCCACGGGACTTCTTGCGTATGACCTTTCGCTTGCCGCTGCTCTTGATTCTCTCGAATTTGTCTCGCGAGAAACGGCAGCCGCACTGCGCCTCTTCCCAACATCACATCGGTGGTGCCAGACTCCGTCACACAGCGGTGATAGTCCTCCACGGAAAAGATATCACCGTTCGCGATTAGAGGAATGTTGATGTGGTCGTTGATTCTCCCCAAGTCGTCCCAGTACACAGGAGGTGCGTAACCCTGTTGCCGAGTGCGGGCATGGACGGTGAGTTCGCTCGCTCCCGCTGACTCGATAGCCGCCGCGTTGTCGAGCATGAGAGACGTATCGTCGAAGCCGAGCCGCATCTTCGCAGACACGACAACTGTCTTCGGCAAGGCAGCCCTTACTGCACTCACTACGCGGTAAAGACTTTCCGGCTCCTTCAACATAACGGCACCGCCTTTACTGCGATTGACAGTCTTGCTCGGACAGCCGAAATTGATATCGATTCCGTAGGAGCCTAATTCCACCGCACGTATTGCATTCGCGGCCATTGCTTCTGGAATACTGCCAAGTAATTGCACTCGCACCGGTGTACCCGATTGCGTGCGTCCTCCCTGTTGTAACTCCGGGCACATGCCGTATAACACCTTGTCAGGATAGAGACGGTCGAGCACGCGAACGAATTCGGAGACAACCCAATCGAATCCTCCCTGCGCCGTAATTATGCGGCGAAGATGAACGTCGGCGAGGCCTTCCATTGGGGCGAGAACAATACGCATGTTTTTACTCGAAGAACCGCGCTATCCGATTTCCCCCTGCGATTCCTCCGAACCAGATCTCGTCGCCGACCTGTAGACCAACGGTGCCAAACAGAAACTTATCGTTGGAAGGATAGTTGATAAGCTGCTCAACCATGAGCGTTTCAGGATCGATTTTCGCCATTCTAGAAGCAACACCCTCACACTCGCCTCGATTCAAACAGCCGCCGATTGAGGCGCCTTCCGCTCCGAACTGTCCCGCCACCAGTAACGCACCATCCGCTCCCCAGCGCACGTTGTCGATGTGAAAGCCTACGCTGACGACTGCCTTCTGCACCGGTTCCACACCGCGAGACAAGCGCACTAACGCTTCGTCACTCCAGCCACCGATGTAGAGCCAACGTCCATCGGGCGACGATACGATGCCATTGGGACCGTTCATAGCGCTGCCCGGAACCTCTGCCCAGCCGGTCTTGGCATGCCACTCCAACAGTTCGCCGCCGCGGGTATTGAAATTGGTGACGATAAATCCCTCAGTCGGAAGGGCAGTAACAGAATTCAGGCTCACTCCTTCTGGCGCCGTGACGCAACCTATCCAGGTCACAACGGGAGTCCCCTTGTCTGCGTTAACATTGAAGACTTCCACTGCCTCGCGGTCGCCGTGACCGACAGAATACAGGGTATGGACACTGCTCTGACCGCCGCGCACACTCAAGCCATGAGGCTGGAAGAGGCTCGACAACGGACCTGGACAATTAGGGTTCGTGAGTGTGTCAGGCGCATTCATCGAGGTGGCCGAGGGAAACACAATGACTGTCTCACGACTACGCGTATTGACAGCATAGAGGTGCCCTTTATCGACCATACTGGACACCATCAACCAATCGGTGCCAGGCAGAAGAACCATGTCCTCTGGATTTTCAGGTCCACAAACGAACTGGATATTGCCATCGGCGTCACAGTTCTCTGCAGCTTGTGTGCCGATTGCGACGGACACTAGTAGTGTGAACAGCGCGAGTTGAGCGGTTCGTAGTTTCAACGTCAATACTCCTGTGGTCGCTTCTGGACTGAATTGTGGGAGTGGATTAGGCTAGCACACTGGATATACTAATGTGTTGTCCGTCTGAGAACTTACTGGGTAATCACTTTTTCCGCGTTTCACTGTGTAGCTTTGGAGATAACAACATGACCAATAAACTCCGTACGCCCGACACATCACCCATTTCACTGCAACGCAGAAAATTGCTTCTCGGCCTTGCAGCCGCAGTTCCCGTTTTCGCGTGCGGTGGCCTCTTCACCAGATTTGCCATGGCGGCAGATTCTAATGTGCTCGATAACGTCCATGCACTGGTATTCGATGTGTTCGGCACAGTCGTCGACTGGCATTCCTCGATTATTCGCGAAGGAGAGTTGCTGGCGAGCCGCAAAGGCTACGAGGTCGACTGGAGCGAATTTGCGGATCGCTGGCGTTCGGGTTACGGCCCTGCGATGAATCAAGTGCGTACCGGCGAGCTACCGTGGACGAAACTGGATGATCTGCACCGCATGATTCTGGATCAGCTTGTCACCGAGTTCAAATTGACAGGAATGAGCGAAGCGGAGCTCGATGATTTCAATCGCGCGTGGCATCGTCTCGCACCTTGGCCAGATACAGTGGGTGGGCTGAATCGGTTGAAAACGAAATTCATCATCGCGACACTGTCGAACGGCAATGTCTCTTTGCTGACTGACATGGCGAAGAATGCAGGTCTGCCATGGGACGCTGTTCTGTCAGCGGAACTGGCAGGACACTATAAGCCTGATCCTGAGGCATATCTCAAGGCCGCTGACTTGCTGGGTTTGTTGCCGGAACAAGTGATGTTGGTCGCGGCGCATCCAAGCGATTTGCGCGCGGCGGCACGGGCGGGCTTGCGTACAGCGTACGTGATCAGGCCACTTGAGCGCGGACCAGGGCGCCCCGTTGATATGAATCTCAACGGGGAGTTTGATTTTACCGCGACAGACTTTTATGACTTGGCGCGGCAGTTTGGGGCGTGATCACTTAACAAACTCTCCCGGTTGACGAATCACGCCAGGTGCTTTCTTTGCCGGCAGGTTGATCTCCGGCATCTTAATCCGGTAGACCATTTCGTCTTCCTTAAGAATGCCCCATAACACGTTCCCAGGCACAGTACGATCCCAGGCAATTCCCTGCCCGTTCAGCTTCGGGATGTGAACAGTCGCGACCCATTCCAGAGTGCCCCCGGTTTCCGGAATTCGCATGACATAGATCTCTGGGTAGTCGTGACCGGTGAGGTAGAGAAAGCCATCTTTGCCCCAGCTGGCGCCGGAATTACTCATTGGTTTCATCTTGAGATGCAGCGCGGCAGGTAGTGACCACTGTTCGAGAATCTGGAACTGATCGTCCATCTTCACGATCTGAGACATGCGCGTCTCGCCGTAGGCGTGATCCTGATCATCCTGCACTTTATCGTAATTGCCGAATCCTCCCCACCAGAAGTCGTCGTGACGATCTATCCACGTTATGGAGCCCAGTTGAATCCCAAAACTGTGCGAGGCCTCATGCTTCATGCTCGCGGTGTCCCACACTTCTATCGAACTGACCATCGGCCAGATCGGATAGTTGGAATGGGCAGCATACAGTTTGCCCTCCAGAATCATGGCACTGTCCAGATGAATCAATGGACCGGTCTCGTCAGAGACACCATCCCATTGCAGTAGCGGTTCACCTGTTTCCTTGTTATGTCTTGTGATGCGGAAATTGTTGACTGCATAGAAATGGCGGGCATCCACCGCGACTGCTTGGCGTGCGTCGAAAGTCTCAAACATTTTTTCTATGCTGCCCTCGAATACGGGTGGCTCATCTTCTGCATTTACGTACAAAGCAAAGCTCAGCAAGAAGGCCATTGATAACAAAGTCTGGCTGCGTAATTTCATTATTCTCTCCAAGCGCAAACGGTGAGTACCGGACTCACCATTTACTTTTTCCTTTAAGAATCTAGTTCAAGAATTTAGCGTAAGAATCAGGCTGCGTTAGAAACCATAGCTCAAACCCATGTAATAAGTACGACCGACCCATTCGTATTCGGTGTTCCAGTCGCTGCGGCCACCCTGAAACTCGGAAGTCGGTTCGTCGTTCAGATTCACGCCTTCCACAAAGACTTTAAAGTTGTCGCTGAAGTTGTAACTAAGTTTGGCGTCCCAGCGTCCGAATTCGCCTTGGTCCAGAACCAGATCCGGATCAGAATTCAGGTTGGTCAGAAAGCTGTCATTATATGCGTAGCTCACAGAGGCATCGATCTTCTCGTTCTGATAGAACAGTGAGAATGCATAAGTGCTCTCGGGCTGACCTACCAATGGGATAGACCCAGTAGGAAGCTTCGTCTCGCCATCCAGGCGGGTCAATGATGCCGAAACTCCAAGACCATCAAACAATGCTGGCAGGAAATCCAGTTGCGTCTGCCCCATCAACTCTACACCTTTCAGCGTCGCCGAGCTGGCATTGACGGTAGTGGAGAGATCGAGCCTGCTTAGAGTGGCGGTATCCACTACCCCAGTGAGGCCACGAGTTGCCAGAGCTGCGTCTATTTCTGCCTGCGTCGTCAAGGAATTGGTTGAACCGACGAGCTCATCAGAGATGTCTTTGTAGAATACGCTGAAAGATAGAATCGACAGCGGACGTGGGTACCATTCCAGAGAGATGTCGTAATTTGTGGATTTGCGTGGAGTCAAATCGGGATTACCAATACTTACGCTCGCGATTGGACCGCCGTCGTCGGAAATGGTAGAACGCGGTGCAATCGTCTCAAAGTCCGGGCGGCCAAGCGCGCGGGTAATGCCTGCACGTGCCACGAAGCTTTCATTCAATCGGTAGTTAGCAATCAAGGAAGGCATCAGGTTAGAGTAGTCGCCCTCTGCGTTGATCCGCGTTGCTACGTTGCCGTACAACAGATTGCCGTAGCTGTCTATATCGGTCTTTTCAAAGCGGACACCGGCAATAACCTCAAGATCATTGAAAGTCTTTGAGCCCATAACATAGGCGGCAAGAACAGTTTCCTCGACACCGTAATCCGCAGAGTTGTTACTGACAAAGTCATCAGCAGCGTCTGCTGCGAAATAGCCGGCGTTGACGCTATCAACAATAAAGTTATTCATGCCTTTTACATTCATCCAGACATTGGGCACGTCATATTTATCAACGTCATTGTTAAACGCACCATCGGTAAACGTTGACGAAGTGCCCAGATTCAGGCTGCGCGCTCCGGGATTGTAACGGCGCTGTGAATCGTCGAGGCTGCGGTCTGTGCTGCTGTATTTCAGACCTGTTTTGATATAGCTCAGATCATCGAGATCCCACTGCAGATCCACCTTAGCGATGCTCGCATCTTCTTCCATCGCGCGGTCGAAGAAGCGTACTCGGCGAAACCCGATCAGACTGGGGTCCTGTCTATTTGGTGTGCCAGCGTCTGGGGTAATCGTCACTACGCCGTCGCTATTATGAGTCCATGTGTTTGGGCCAAAGATGGCACCCGAACGAAACTCCCAGTTGTCATTCGGCTCAGCAAGTTCGTTGGAGTTGACCTGTGCCATGTAGTTTAGCGTCAGGTTGCCCATAATATTCTCGCCGCCAGCAGATAAAGAGAACAAATCCTTATCTGCTTCTTCCAGACGCACATTCGCGAGGATACGATTTCGTCCTGAAGTGCCGTTATCAGAACTGACAGGCACTACATTCGCGGTCAGATTCTGCTCATAACGATTACGATGCTGGAACTCTTCCCATGTCGCGTAGAAAGCGCGCAGATAGTAACTGGCGGCGTCGGTAGGACGAAACTCCAAGGCACCATTCACGTTGGTTCGTTCGCGCTCAATGACATAGTAATTATTCTTGACGTTGACCGGTAAACCAATGCCATTGCTCTCATCCCAATCGTCCTGATAGATGCCTTGGCCGACATACTCACGATCTGACCATGTCGCTCCCAGCAGCCAGCCCACTTTGGAATCTGCCAATTTTCCAGACACCATTGCGTCAAGAGATCGCGGATCCTTACCACCGAAACCGTCACTCTTTGGACGCAGACTCTCACGACCAAGGCGAGACGTCATGTACCCATAAAATTCTTCATTTCGATCAAAAGGCATGGTGGTTTTTACGTTCACGGTGCCGCCAATTCCCTGCGAATCCATATCTGCCGTTGGCGTCTTCACCACTTGCACTCCACCGAGTACACCGCTTGAGATCACATCCATCGGCGCGGCTCTGCCGCCACCTTCCTGCTCTGGCGAACCCATTTGAACGCCATTAATGGTCACGTTGTTGAGGGCGGGGTTTATGCCGCGAATCTGCACAAATCGGCCTTCACCCTTCTCCACAAGCATAGAGACGCCCGGCAGACGGTTCAAAGACTCACCCACGTTACGATCCGGGAATTGGCCGAGTTCGTCGGCCCCCAACGCCTCAATCAAGCGTGCATCCATTTGTTTTTGTTCAATCGCGCGAGCGCGTGAAAGGTTACTGCCCTGCACAACAATTTCTTCGATACCTGCAACGTCACCAGAAGTTGACTGTTGAGCTTGCAGGCCCATGGATGCTGCTGCGGCGATGCCCAGAGCTAGTGATTTTCTAACAAATGGATAGAGCACGTTGGTACGCGATTGTTGCATGTGGGTGTCCTCGATTGAATCTGGCGCGAATAAATCTTATTGAAGTATTTACCAAATTTGGCGAGGACATTGTGAGAGTGAATTATGAACATTCGATTACGTTTAGGTGAAAGCTTAGGGACAATTTTATTGCAAATATGTCATGGCACCTTCACAAATCATTTCCGTGAAAAAAAAGGCGAGACCATAAAAATGGTCCCGCCCTTGATTTTCTGCAACGCTCACTAATTCCCGAACGAAAGTGACGCTCGGTGTTCCGACACAACCCTACTGGTCAGTTTCCGGCATTAGTGCCAGAGCCGCTTCGTTGGCAGCCTGACCTGTGACCGCATCATTGCTCAGAACCATTGCGATACACTGGTGGTACACATCATTCAGATCATTTTTAGTAGTGGTATTGTAGACACCGTGCGCAACTCCAGCTGGGTCTTCCATCACCTGAATAATCTGTAGCGTGCAATTGTCGCATTCGACATCGGGCAAAGTGACTTCCCATGTATACGATGGCTGCGCGGTTTCGCGACCGTGTGGGTTCAGGTTGTCCATCAGCACAGTGTCGTTGTTGAAGAAGTCGCCTTCAGTCGCCTGATCGCCGCGCCGACATTCATCAGTGTCATCGATTGGGCAGCCACCAGCACGGTTATCAGGATCAAGCGCCACAATCCAGCGTGGATCTACAAAGTCGTTATCTCCCTCTGCATCAAAGGCAATGCGAAAATAGCCTGGATGACGAATATACTCAGCGAGAGACACTGCAATGGTCTCACCTGGCTTGTAAGTAAAGACAGCGCCGGTCGGCACTCCATCAGGGTTGCCGCAAACACCCTTCTTGGTGTCCGCGCCGAGCGCGCCTTGTTCAAATTTGGCGACATGCGTGCCCGCTCGCTGCAGATCGATGTGGGCATTTGCCAGAGGCGCAAAAAATGCCAACACTAGCGACAACCGTCCGACCAAGCGAACACCTACACGCAAAAAGCAGCTTTTACCATTAATTTTCAAATTCATAAATTGCACTCAATAAATGTGGATATCGGATATTAAACGTCTGGGATTATATCGTACACGATATAAATTACAAGAAGAGAGAATTTAGATAAAAGGAGAGCCTAAATTCTATCGATCGATGCCCTCATGCAAATGCTGAATGAGGGCATCAAGCTGCTTCTTCAGCGCGATACCCTGCTCCAAAGGGAATTGAGCTCTCGCCATCAATTTCTTAGGGATATCAACGCATTTCTTTTTAAGTGCTTTGCCGCTCTTTGTTAAAAGTACGTTTACAACCCTCTCGTCGTGTTCGTCCCGGTGTCTTTCGACCAAATCCATTAACTCCATGCGTTGGAGAAGTGGCGTCAGGGTATTGCTGGCAAGTTCCGCACGAGCGCCGATACTTGAGACAGAGCAAGGCGCATCTTCCCACAGGATCAACATAACAATGTATTGAGGGTAAGTAATCCCTAAAGGCTCAAGCTCACGTTGATAGAGTTTCGTCATTAACCGCGAAGCCGCGTACAAAGGAAAACACAATTGATAGTCCAGTAATAAGTAGTCTTCTGGTGTTAGCACTTTTTGATTAGACAATGTTTCACTCTCTATTGGAGCTGGCTATTTAGCGCTGCGATGTCAGGTTGGGAGTAGGGATAAGATAGCGCTTCTGCAACGGGTTTTGAAGTGATGTGACCGTTGTACACATTCAAACCGTTGCGCAGATGTTCGTCGTCCTGCAAAGCATTCTTGATGCCTTTGTCTGCCAATGCAATAACAAATGGCAGAGTGGCATTGGTTAGCGCCATGGT
>JBBSPQ010000015.1:0-11558 GCA_038258585.1 Pseudomonadales bacterium | reverse complement strand
CAATCAACGTCCTCTGAACACAGGTGGGAGAGCCCTTCTCATCAAGGACCGAGACTAGCGCCTCTCCCACGCCCATTTCAGTAATTGCCGATTCGGTTGAGAAAGCAGGGTTGGCGCGAAACGTCTGGGCCGCAACTTTGACAGACTTCTGGTCTTTAGGTGTAAAGGCTCGCAACGCATGCTGAACTCGATTCCCTAATTGCCCAAGAATATCTTCCGGAATATCTGCCGGACTTTGGGTAACAAAGTAAATACCAACCCCTTTAGAACGAATTAACCTGACGACCTGTTTAATTTTATCCAACAGTACTTGAGGCGCATTGTCAAAAAGCAGATGGGCTTCATCAAAAAAGAATACTAATTTTGGTTTGTCAGCATCTCCCACTTCGGGTAATTCTTCAAATAATTCGGCAATTAAGCAGAGCAGAAATATTCCATATAACCGGGGCTCTTGAATCAACTTAGTGGCATCCAGAATATTAATAACGCCATTGCCGTTGAAATCGGTTCTGATCAAATCATTCAATACCAATGCAGGCTCACCAAAGAAATTACTTCCTCCTTGTTCTTCAAACATCAACATATTGCGCTGGATAGCAGCAATACTACTGCCGCTGATTCCACCGTACTCAGCCTCAAGCGTAGCGCGCTCTTCTTTCATCCACAGCAACATGGCTTGCAGATCTTTTAAATCCAGCATTAACAAACCATTGTCATCGGCAATCTTAAAGGCCGTATATAAAATGCCAGTCTGGGTCTGATTCAGATTCAGAAAGTTTGCAAGAAGAAGTGGGCCAAAATCCGAAATGGTGGTTCTTACGGGGTGTCCTTTAATGCCATAGATATCCCAAAAAACTGTGGGGTACGCTCGTTGCTCATAGCCCGAAACAGGAATGACATTTAACCGCTCTTCAATCTTCGGATGTGGATTCCCTTTCGCGGCAATGCCTGATAAATCGCCTTTCACGTCAGCCATAAAGACCGGAACACCCAAGCGAGAGAAGTTTTCAGCCATTACCTGGAGCGTCACTGTTTTTCCTGTTCCCGTAGCGCCCGCAATCAACCCATGACGATTTGCCATGGCTGGATTTAGCGCTACCACTTTTCCATTGTCCCCACCTATTGCAAAGACTTGATTTGACGTCATGATCCGGCTTCCTATCTCGTAAATTCTGTTAAAGTGATATTCGCACAAAGGCATTAAAAATGGCAGAAAATAGCAAGCATAGAGAAATTGATGACTTCGTAGCGCCAGCTTGTGACGCTTTCGTGGAGATTCTGTACCAAGACAACGACATCTTGTTGATCAACAAACCCAATGGTCTGCTCAGCTTGTCGGGTAAAAACCCTCTCAACTGGGATTCGCTACATTACCGTTTGATTCATGGGCAGACAGGTGTTAGCCCGACATTCCCGCAGGCGAAATTGCCGCATCGACTGGATTTTGGGACATCCGGCATTATGGTGGTGGGGCTGAATGCGGAGTCTGCGCAGCATCTCAACAAACAGTTTCAGGCGCGCTCGGTGCAAAAACGTTATGTTGCCATGCTGGAAGGTTGGATTGCCGACGACCATGGACAGATTACAGCGGCCATCGCGAAAGATAGTGAGCATTTTCCTCGAGTGAAAATTTGTCATGCCACAGGCAAAGAGGCAATAACTGAATACAGTGTGTTAGACCGCCTGAAGCACCCGCACCGAAGCGTAGTGCAATTTACCCCTCATACGGGTCGTACACACCAGTTGCGCATTCACAGCCTATTCATTGGCCATCCAATTCTTGGATGCGATCTGTATAAGAGCGATCACAGTCACCAGATGGCAGATCGATTGCGGTTACACGCCAGCGACTTGTATTTTGAGCACCCGGCTAGCGGTGAACAGCTTCATGGACACTCTCCAACTCCGTTTTGATTTCACTGCAAGCCTTAAACATTAGAATCGAATTTTGACCCCGCCATTAATCACAAACCCATCCAATGGGGTCCACTATACTCTCTACTATATGGCGCTGTGCGACACTGCACACTTGTCCGTTAGCTCCTGAGTTATCGTGGAAACAAAGGAGGAACTTATGATCAAGATTCGCAAGGGACAAGCACCTGAACATTTAAAACGCGACGAATTCAGCAAACGCTTTCGCGCCTCATTCTTCGGTCCAGCGTTCAGGCCAGAAGATGCTGCCCTTGCGCGGCTCGAAGAGATTGCCTGGCAAGCCTACGAGGATGGACGCAAGGCCCCTATCACGCAAAAGGCGGGGAAGGGATACTCCGATCCAGATTACGACCTGTCGGTTGAGTGGATTGAGACAAAGAAGCGTATTGATGCCGCAAAGTCGCGTTGGGCAGACCCCGCGAGTCCGTCACGCGTATTGCTGATCTGCGGCTCGTCACGCAACGACGGCACCTGCCCCAGCAAGATTTCCAAGAGCTACCGGCTGCTGCAAATAGCACGCGAAACCCTGGAGCAAGGCGGTATTGAGACAGATGTACTGGACCTGAGCCGACTCACCTCCGAATACGGATTACACATCCATCCTTGCAAAGCGTGCGTATCTACTGCTATGCCCTTGTGCCCTTATGCCACTGGCCATGCAGCTGCTAGCCCAATAATTCGCTCAATCAGACCAACGACTGGATGGCGAAGATCTATGAGCGCTGGACTGCCACTGTGCGTGCGGGAACAATTCCAATAGGTAAGCCCGGCGTATCGCGACCAAGACCAAAGTGAAAACAGGAGAGAGTTTATGAAAAGCACACTCGCATTTTCGATATTGGCAGCAAGCATATTGTCCTATGCTTCTACTGCTGTTGCTGACAAAACCGTTCTGGCCGGAGGTTGTTTCTGGTGCATGGAATCGGATTTTGAAAAACTAGACGGAGTGACCGATGTGGTCTCAGGATTCATCGGCGGCACCGCAGAAAATCCAACCTACAATGGCAACCATGAAGGGCATTTTGAATCTGTTGAAATAACCTATGATCCGCAACAGGTGAGCTACAAAGAGTTGCTGGATTATTATTGGGTGAACATTGACCCCTTTGATTCGCGAGGGCAATTTTGCGACAAAGGTCCAAGCTATTTAAGTGCAATTTTCGTGGCAAACGACGAAGAAAGGAAAATTGCTGAGCAATCTAAAATGGCAGTTGAAAAGGAATTCACCAATCAAAAAGTGGTTACGCCAATTTTAAACGCATCAACTTTCTATCCTATTAAAGGCGATGAAAGTTATCACCAGGATTACTATAAGAAAAGTGCGATTCGGTATAAGTTTTATCGTTGGAACTGTGGTCGTGATCAACGACTGGAAGAGATTTGGGGAGATCGAGCGACGCATTGATAGCAATCAATCTTCTACATTAATGGCGCAGCATAGCTGCGCCATCCGTAGAAACCCAAACAACCGACCTAATTGGCTACACCCTCTACCACACCATCAGTCACGTCCTCTACCTTTGCCTTAGGCATCTCCCGATTCAATGGAATCACCGGAATAAACAAGCTCAGAATAAAGCCCATCAAGATAATCCAGACGCTGGTGCTGAACATGCTCGTAATGGCATTGGAGAACGCCAAACGAATGCCGCTTTCTATGCTGGCGACCGTCTCATCAACGCGGGCCCCCAACAGAGAACGGATAGTGCTGATACGCTGTTGCGCCTGCGCCACCGGCAACGCCGCATCGGACGTGGCTGGCAACTGTTCCTTTATCTGATCAGGAATTAGGGGATTCTGCCGCACATTTGCAATTGCAGCGGCGTCACCTTCGTAGGCATTCTCCAGCGTCAGCAGCGCTTCTTCGAAGGAGCCCACCACCCTCACACGTAACTCGTCTGGGTTCATCGCACTATTCTGCGCTTGACTCATGTCGAATGCCGCACCGTCTGCCGTCGCCATCATCGGCAGCTGCTTCGGCAGTTCCGCGGTCAGATTCAAAGTCAGCAGCGTACCAAAAATGGCAACGCCTACCGTGTTGCCGATCTGACGGAAGAATTGGGTAGAGCTGGTGGCCACACCAATCTGTGACATGGGGAACGCACTCTGCACTACCAGATTCACCAGACTCTGTGACGGGCCAAGACCAATGCCCACCACCACCATTCGCAGCGCCAGATCAAACTGCGTCGTTTTTGGTCCGATACCACTCAGCAGGAATACGCCAATGACCAAAATCGCCGCACCGCCGACCATATAGGGTTTGTAGTTACCGCTACGCGAAACAAAGCGACCGCTGAGAATACTGCCCGTCATCAGACCAAGCATGAGCGGGAACATTGAGAATCCGCTGTTAGTTGCGTTTACACCCAGCACCACTTGCATGAACAACGGCATGAACATCACCACGCCCAGAAAAGCCATGCCAATCACAAAGGAAGTCATATTGGTGATGACGAACACCTTACTGCGAAACAGCGACAACGGCATGATGGCTTCAGGTGTGCGTGCTTCCACGAAAACGAATGCGATCAAAGACACAAAGCTAAGGGCGAACATGCTGAGCAGAGTTGGAGAATTCCACGCGTAATTCCGGCCGCCCCAAGTCAATGCCAGTAGGAACGGCACGAAAACAATCAATAGTAGTGCCGCACCGATAAAGTCAATTTTGCCGCGATTGCCGTGATTAAGCCGCGGAGTCTTGAAGATAATCATGCACAGCGCCACGATGCCAAGCGGCACATTGGCGTAGAACACCCAGCGCCAACCTGCAATCTCTTCACCGAAAAGTGTTACGGTGGCATAGTCAGTCAGGAATCCACCAAGGGCTGGCCCTACAATACTGGCCACTCCAAAGATGGCTCCGAAAAGGCCCATGAACTTGGCTCTCTGCATCGGCGGGTAAATATCCGCGATGATTCCGAGTGCACTGGTAAATAACGCTGCGCCGCCGATCCCTTTTACTGCTCGAAAGAAGATTAACTGATGCATTCCATCGCCTAATACAGGCAGAGTACCGAATTCTCCGCTAATCCCACAGAGCATCGATCCCAGCAGGAAAATGACGATTCCTATAATCAAAATAAGCTTGCGTCCGTATAGGTCGCCGAGCTTGCCATAGATGGGCACCAACACTGTGGAAGCCAGCATATACGCGGTTGTCACCCACGCATACAGCTCCAACCCATTGAGCTCTGAAACGATTCGCGGCATAGCGGTGGACAGGATGGTCATATCCAGTGCAGCAAGAAGAAAGACGATAAGCAATGCGATAAGCGTGGTGCGTTTATCCTTGTCAGATATCTGCACGCCGGTGGGCAAAGTATTCAAAATGGGTACCTTCGATTAACACAGAAACACTGGCCCGCACCCGGCAAAGAGAGCGGGTCTTCGGGTCGTCTATATAGTGCCGGGCGCAGTCCGTTGTGTCTGACGGCGACTATGGTACGCCCCCCTTTCCCCCCTCGCCAAGGACTTCTTGCGTCCGTAAACTGTCTGAGTTAATGTCTTTGGCCATGTTGTGAAAGGCTTGAATGAACGGATGCATTCGGGCAGCACAGTCAATAACATCGACTGATAAGACTCATTAACCACAACAATAATCAGAAGAAAATAAAAATGAACATACTAAAACGCTTTGTTCAACCAGGTCATACAATCCGCAGAGCTGCAATGCTGTGCGGGCTCCTCGTGCCTGCTGCAGTATTCGCGCAAGACCCGATTAAAATCGCCTTTATCGATCCTCAGTCGGGCACATTTGCGGCGACCGGAGAGAGTGGGTATCTGGTGCTGGATTTCGCAGCAGACTACTTTTTTAACGATAAGGAGGGCGTTCTCGGCGGGCGCAAGTTTGAGATAATCGCGCTGGACAACAAGGGCAGCGCAGCCGACTCGCAACTGCAGCTGCGGCGCGCCATCAGCGAAGGCATTCAGATTGTTTTCTCCGGCAACGGTTCAGCTGTGGCAAGCGCTCTTAGCACTGCGATCGAACGCCACAACCGTCGCAATCCTGATCAACAGGTGCTCTTCATTAACTACGCGGCAGTCGACCCAGTGCTGACCGGCGCGGATTGTAACTTCTGGCACTTTCGTTTCGACGCCCACTCCGACATGAAGATGGAAGCGATGACTGATCACATCGCCAAAGATCCTAACATCACTAAGGTCTACATCATCGGTCAGGATTATTCTTTCGGCACGGCCGTAGGAGATGCGGCCATTAGCATGCTGGCTGCGAAGCGCCCCGACATCGAAATCGTCGGCAACGAACTGCATCCCATAGGACAGGTGAAAGACTTCACTCCCTACATTACGAAAATAGTGTCATCAGGCGCCAATGCCGTCATCACCGGCAACTGGGGCGCTGATATGGTCTCTTTGGGTCGTGGCATCATCGATGCCGGACTCGACGTTCCTATCTATACTTTCTATGCCGCTTATGACGGTATTACGGCAACTCTTGGAGAAGAAGGAAAGAACAGGATCCGGCTGGTTCACAACGACCACGCTAATCCTATTACCAGTGAAGTGCGCAGAGATTTTACGAAGGCCTATAAAGCGGCTCACCCGAATAAGGACGTGACCCAACCCCGTCTCGTCAACGCGCTGATGATGCTGGCAGCGGCGATGGAAAAGTCAGGGTCTACCCAGCCCTATGACATTGCACTGGCAATGGAAGACATGCGCATTACGACAATGTCCGGTGAAGAAATCTGGATGCGAGGAGATGACCATCAAATATTTCAGGATCTGAACATTTCCGTTCATACCGACGAGAACATTGAGTTCGACTCTGACAATTCCGGTTTCGGTCTCTACACTGAATTCGTCGTGCCGATGGCTGAGACTATTACCCAGAACAACAGTTGCCAGATGGTTCGCCCGAAACAATAACAACTAAAAGCCAGCCAGAGATCCAGACCTGACCTATGATGGAAGTACTGATTTTTGCAACGCTCAATGGTCTGGTAACAGGTCTTCTGCTGTTCATGCTCGCCAGCGGTCTCACGCTGATCTTCAGCATGATGGGGGTCCTCAATTTTGCCCACGCCAGCTTCTACATGCTGGGCGCTTATTTCGCCTACTCCATCAGTCTTTACACCGGCTTCTGGCCCGCCCTGATTTTCGCACCGATACTCGTCGGAGCACTGGGCGCGCTAGTGGAACGCTACGGCTTGCGCCGCGTTCATAAATCCGGGCATGTCGCCGAACTAGTATTCACCTTCGGGCTGGCATTTCTGATCGAGGAAGCCGTGCAGTTTTTCTGGGGCCGAGCGACGAAGAGTTATCGCTCGCCAGATATCCTCGACTTTCCTCTCTTCACATTGTTCGGCCAGAATTTCCCCGCCTATAAAGCATTCATGATCTTCATCTCCATCGGCATCTTTATCGGCCTCTACTTTGTCCTGACACGTACGCGCATCGGCATCATCATTCAAGCCGCCATCACTCACCCCAACACCGTCGCGAACCTCGGACATAATGTGCCGCTCATTTTCATGGGCGCTTTTGGTGTGGGCTCAGGATTGGCTGGCCTCGCCGGAGTAATCGCCGGACCTGTGCTGACAACATTCCCTGGTATGGCAACAGTGCTAGGCAGCATCGTCTTCGTGATTGTAGTGATAGGCGGGCTGGGTTCGCTGGCAGGCGCACTGGTCGCATCACTATTGATCGGACTGTTGCAGTCCTACGCTATCGCTTCCAATGTTGGCATGCCGGACCTGCTCAATTTACTGGGTGTCAGTTTCGAACGGGATCATCCCCTGAATGACATCTGGCGCCTCACACTGCCGCAGATCGCTCCTATCATGCCGTTCCTATTGCTGGTGATCGTACTCATCTTCCGTCCTTCCGGACTGTTCGGGAAGCGGGAGAGCTGACCATGCGCAAAGCAATCATCTGGATACTCTTCGCTATCGTGCTGATAGTGCTGCCGCTGATATTCGATTCCATACTCTCTATCTCGATTTTCAATCAAATGTGTATCGCCATTGTGTTTGCGCTGAGCTACAACATGTTGCTCGGCCAGGGCGGTATGCTGTCGTTTGGTCACGCGGTGTACTTCGGTCTCGGCGGATTCATGGCCGTACATGCACTGATGAAAATCGAATACGAAGAAATGTATTTCTCCGTCACTTTTATTCCTCTTATCGGCGGTGTGTTTGGACTTCTTGCTGCAGCGTTCATTGGTAGCTTCTCCACTCATAAGGCCGGTACGGTATTCGCCATGATCTCGTTGGGAGTAGGCGAACTGATCGCGGCTTCGTCGCTGATTCTGGTGTCCTTTTTCGGAGGAGAAGCCGGAGTCAGCGGCGACCGCACCTACGGCCCCACCTTTTTCGGTTACGATTTTGCGCAGGACATTCAAGTCTATTATTTCGCTGCAGCTTGGATGTTTGTGGCAACATTTTTCATGTACCTGTTCACTCGCACACCTGCGGGTCGCATGGCAAATGCAGTACGTGATAATGCCGAACGGGCCGAGTTCATCGGCTACAGTGCACGCCGGGTACGATTTATCTCTTTCATGATGGCCGGTTTTTTTGCAGGAATTGCGGGCGGACTGTTCGCCATGAATTATGAGATTTTGACCGAAGAAAACCTCAACGCCGCCACTTCCGGCAGAGTGCTTTTGATGGCCTATATCGGCGGGTTGGGATTCTTCATCGGACCAATCGTCGGGGCCGTCGTCCTCACCCTGATCAATTCGCTACTGAGTAACTACACCGATCTCTGGTTACTGTACCTCGGCATCATGTTCTTGCTCACGGTGATGTTTCTGCCGCGTGGCCTGACCGGTTTCCTGATGATGCATACAGTGCCATGGCAACTCGGTAAGCTGCGAACGTTAGCGATCCCATACACTCTCACCGCCATCCCCAGCGCCGTATTCCTGCTGAGCATTCTTGCCATGCTCGAAATGGGTCACAGCATGGACAGCGACTTCAGTTTTTTCGGAGTAGCACTGAACCCCGCGAGCTACGGCAGCTGGATAGGGTTAATCATCATTTCAAGCGCTGCATTCTTTGCGCTGAGATTGACCTTGCCTCGTTTGCGCAGCGCATGGGCTGAAGCAAATACATTACCGGCAGTTGTAAGCGAGACGGTTACCACTGAGGGTCAGCAATGAGTCTCCTGCAGCTCGAAGGTGTCACTAAAAAATTCGGCCAGACCGAGATCATCCGTGATGTAAACCTGACCATTAAGCAGGGTGAGAAGCACGCTATCATCGGACCCAATGGCGCGGGCAAGTCCACCTTGTTTCATTTGATCAGCGGTCGTTATCCGGTTTCTTCCGGTAGCATCCATTTCAAGAATGTGCCAATTCACAATCGCAAACCCTTCGAGATTACTCGCCTCGGTCTTGCGCGCAGTTTTCAGGTTACTAACATTTTTCCGTTGCTCAGTGTGTTTGAAAACATTCGTTGCGCCCTGCTCTGGTCGATGGGCTATAAGTATTCCTTCTGGCACCTTCTCGACAGACAGAGAGCGCTGAACGAGAAAACTGAGTCGGTGCTGGAAGAGATAGGTTTGCATGATCGACGTAATTTTCCCGCTGGCGAACTGGCTTATGCAGACCAGCGTGCGCTTGAACTCGGGGTCGCCATTGCCTGCGGGGCCGAAATGATTCTGCTCGATGAGCCCGTGGCCGGAATGAGTCACAGTGAGGCCAGAAATGCCGTGGCACTGATTCGCAAAATTACCGAAGGCAAGACTCTGATCATGGTCGAGCACGACATGAACATCGTCTTCGATGTGGCCGACAGAATTTCCGTGTTGGTGTACGGCGAAATCATTGCCTCCGATGTGCCTGAGAAAATACGCGGCAATCCGAGAGTGCAGGAAGCCTACCTTGGTGAGGCAGTTGAGAAGCCATTGATCGACAGTACTGGAGGTGGCGAAAGTGCTTGAGGTCAAGGATCTGAATGCCTGGTATGGCAAGAGCCACATTCTACGCGGAGTGAATTTTCACGTTGGCGAAGGGGAGATCGTCAGCCTGCTTGGCCGCAACGGCGTGGGTCGTTCCACCACGGTCAAGACCATCATGGGCGAAGTCGAGCCTTCAGGCTCCATCGTCTTCAAAGGGCAACAGATTGCCGGCAAGAAGAGCTACACCATTGCACAGCTTGGCATCGGCTGCGTGCCAGAGAATCGCGACATATTTCCAAATCTGACGGTGCGCCAGAACCTGCTTCTGGGAATGCAACGGAGCAGAAAATCCTCACGCTGGGACATGGATGAGATGTTCAGCATGTTCCCCAACCTTGGCGAACGCGCCGATGTCCCCGGTGGCGTTCTCAGCGGCGGCGAGCAGCAGATGTTGTGTATGTGTCGCACACTGATGGGTGATCCCGAACTGATTATGATTGATGAGCCGACTGAAGGC
The DNA here is from genome assembly GCA_038258585.1 of Pseudomonadales bacterium. Taxonomy (GTDB): domain Bacteria; phylum Pseudomonadota; class Gammaproteobacteria; order Pseudomonadales; family Pseudohongiellaceae; genus UBA5078. The sequence continues at coordinate 1,237 of JBBSPQ010000015.1, read as the reverse complement.
CTCGCGCCTAAGCTCGTGGAGCAAGTGGGAACGTTATTGCAGGAAATTGCCAGCCGTGGCGTTTCTATTTTGCTCGTCGAACAGAAGCTCACCATCGCGATGCGAATCTCACATCGTCTGTATGTCATGGGGCACGGGCAAATTGTCTACGAAGGCACCCCGGCCAGCCTGCTCAACGCCGACGATGTTCGCCGCGAATGGCTTGAGGTGTAAGCCCAATCACTGATTAGCCGCAGCGCCTTGGTTGGTCTCGCCATTCTTATCCAACACCTGTATTAGCAAAACAACTGAGTAGATCAATCGAGTACCCTTGTAAGGGCTCAGTACCCGTTTTCAAACTTGACCGTCAATCCTTCTACGTTCACTGCCTGTCCATCCACTATCCGAGGAGCATAGCGATACTGCTCAAATGCAGTCAAAGCAGCCTCTGTGAAAGTTCTGTCGCCATTACTATTAACAACGTGCGCGTTGGAAACAATTCCCTGAGCATTCACGTCGAATTCAATTTCAGTCTGCGCAGGACGCGGGCTGATAGTACAGCCATGGATTGTGCCGGTGCTGCTAAAGCCTCGACATGAAGGGTATTTAGGCGCCACTGAATAAATGGGCTTGTCGCTGAATTCACCACCATATCCCGCCGCGATCATATCTCCTATCGCCAACAGGTGAGGCGTGGCGTCATCAGACCTCCCGGTTTTCTCATACGCCTTTACGATCAGGGCATGAGTCATTAGCGTTATGGTCTTGTAATCTTCGATCTGTTCAACAACAGACAGACTTGCTTCCAGCAATGACAACGCGTGCAATTCGTAACCCTCGTTCATCCAGTTACTGCGTCCCTCATTCATCATGTATTTACCAAGGTAGAACGCAGCCAACGCGGTATCCAGATTAGATTGTCCAAGTTCTTCGAAAAAATACTCGTGAGCGTAAGTGAGGAACTTTTTAGCCTTGTTGTTCAACTCCGTGTCCGTCAACAGAGCACCAGCCTCCAGACTCAGGCGAGCGTATTCCAGTGAGGATTTTCCATAGAGTTCTTCCGACTGCGCGAGCGCATTCTGAAACGATGAATAGGCTTCGTCTGCCTGACCGGTAAGCGATTGAGCCTTACCTGCAGCCATTGTTTCGACTATAGATTGCTCTGTAATTCCGTTGTCAATCCCGCTGTTCTGTGCAAAACCTGGATTCACAAAAAGCCCGAGTCCTACCAATACCAGAGAGCTTAAAAGTCTTTTAT
>JBBSPQ010000014.1:0-11624 GCA_038258585.1 Pseudomonadales bacterium | reverse complement strand
TGCCTGATACGGGAATGACTTCCTGTATCAGCGCAGTGATCGAAAAAACTCTCTCACATCCTCAATTAACAACTCCGGTTCTTCCATCGCGGCGAAATGCCCTCCTCGCGGCATAATGGTCCAACGCACAATGTTGTACTGTCCTTCTGCCCATAGCCTAGGCGTGAGGTAAATCTCTGCGGGAAAGATTGCCCCTGCTGTAGGCACTTCGACAAATCCCGGACTCTGCGTCGCTGGAGCGTTCCGACTTTCGTAATAAATGCGCGCCGATGAAGTGATCGTCTGCGTGAACCAATAAAGACTGATGTCCGTCAGAATTTCATCCTTGGTAAACTTTTGCTCCACTCCGCCCGCGAGATTCGGATCGAGATCACTCCAGCCATTGAACTTCTCGACAATCCATGCCGCCAATCCTGCTGGAGAATCATTGAGGCCTACGCCAAGTGACTGTGGTTTGGTTCCCTGTATCTGCTGGTAGCCTACTTCGTTAGCCATGTAAGCGGCGCGGGTTTCCCTCCGCGCCAGTTCGTCCGTTGGCACCGCCTTAGCAACCTCTGGATCTGACGGCGGACTTGCCAGCACGAAGTTAGAATGCAACCCGATCAGGTGATCACCATAATTGCTGGCGAGAATTCGATTGATGATGGCGCCCCAGTCACCCCCTTGTGCGCCATACTTGTCATAGCCCAGTTTTTCCATTAACGCAGCCAATGTTTGCGCCATGCGCGCAGGGCTATAACCGCGTTCACTCGGCTTTTCGGAGAAACCAAATCCGGGCAAAGAAGGAGCCACGACGTGAAAGGCGTCTTCTGCCTTGCCACCGTACAGTTGCGGTTCCGTCAATGGGCCGATAATCTTCCTGAACTCGACAATGGAGCCGGGCCAGCCATGTGTAATCAGTAAAGGAGTCGCACCAGGATTGGAAGAGCGTTGATGGATAAAGTGAATCTGCAGACCTTCAATGTCCGTTGTAAACTGATCGAACTCGTTAAGCGCTCGCTCCTGCTCACGCCAATCGAAATCGTTCTGCCAATAATCGACCAGCTCTTTCAGATAGGCAGTATCTGTTCCGTACTCCCAGCCGGTATCGGAAATCTGGTCTGGAAAACGCGTCATCGCCAGACGGGTTTGTAAATCCTCTATGTCATGATCTGGGATTGCGATTGTGAATGGTTTAATAGAGGGGTCAGCCGTTTGCGCCATGCTGCCCTCGGAACATGCCGATAGAACCCCGACAACCAGCGTGCTCAATAGAAACAATTGCATTGGCGCATAATTCATAGCGGTCACCTTCCAAAAAATCAGAGAAGTTCATGTTGTCATCCGCCAATCTGCTGCGCAAGAAAAAAGGCTAGAATGAATCCTAGCGCTGTCGCTATTCCAGCCAGGTGATGATCCTCTTTATAGGCCTTTGGAAAAACTTCTGTCGCCAAGCTGGCAATCACCGCGCCAGCCGCGAAACACCGCACCGCCGCTAACAGATGTACTGATGCGCCTTCCAGAAAGGCGTAACCGACAATCGCCGAAAGTGACAACAATAGTGTCGCTCCTGTCCATAACAGGAAAACCTGACTCTTATTGCGCCCCTGCTTGCCCATTTGCTTCGCACCGCCCGCAGCCTCCGGCAGGTTTGACAGAAAAATGGATGCGGCTAGTGCAGCCACTTCGGTAGACCCTGCGCCGATCAGAGCGACGCCGAGAGCAAGATTTTCGGGAATGCCATCTAGGGTAATCGCAGCCAGCAATCCTCCGCCTGAGTCGCTGCCCCACTTCTCATCGATTAGCCAATCAACTCCAGTGAAAACCGTCGCCCCGACCGCAAGGCTGACCATAGCGACAGTAAGAGAGCTTTGTCGCACTGCAGGCTCTATCAATTCCGAGACCAATGACATCATGAGAGAGCCGCCCGCGAGGGCGATTAAAAAGCCTTCTACACGGCTGGGTAGGTTTCCCCAAATCCCCCATACGGCACCTATCAGAAGGGCGCCGGAGACAACCAGAACGACTAAGATTGTTGTAAGCATGAGAAACGCCTTGAGACTGCGGTATCAGATCAGTAATGCTAATGTGAATAAAACAATTGTGATCGAATGGCAAGGGTTCGATGTTAGGAGTGTGATTGATTTAGGAAACGGTTGAAGAATTCGAGACGTGCTCTGTGCCCGTGCGGGCAGAAGGAAGTAGGAGCTAGCTTGCTGGCGAACGGATTTGGAAACAGTGCTGAGGAAATGCGGGGCACGTCGAGAGGGATTAATTGAAACAGCCTTGGGGCTGTTCCAACCCTGCGGGCTTCGCGCTTTGCGCTCGTTGCCGATTGCGATGCAATCGGTCGAACCCGGGTTCGTATCCCTCTCTCGTGTGGGCTTCTGTGAATTTTATCGAAGCAGCAGAACGTTCAGGCGGAGTGGGATCTTGTATGGCGGAGAGAGAGGGATTCGAACCCTCGATAGGGGATTAGCCTATACGCCCTTAGCAGGGGCGCGCCTTCAGCCACTCGGCCATCTCTCCAAAATTGCGCGCAGATAATAGCATACATCCGGAAAAATGGCAGTGGCCATAAGGATTATTTAGCTATGCATTCCCTTCCGATTCAGAACCGCTGCTCTCGCGTTCTTTCTGAATCCGTTGATAAATTTCTTCGCGATGGACTGCAACATCCTTAGGTGCGTTGACGCCGATTCTTACCTGATTGCCTTTGACGCCCAGTACCGTCACTGTGACATCATCGCCAACCATCAAAGTTTCGCCTATGCGGCGAGTCAAAATCAACATGTTATCTCTCCTTTCCTACTCTCAATGTCCTTGTACTTTCCACGTCCCTTGCACTGAAGTAACCGAAGAAAACACAATTCTAGATGTGCTGTTCGTTACGCTTTCTCACCCTTCCTTTTATTCTAAAGACTTTTACTTTAAAAATTCTGACTTTAGGCGGTGAAAGCAGACCATTGAAAATCGACTAACGGCAAAGCGTAGGCCTATAATTACAGACATTCCACATTGCAGCAAACCAATTCCGGGAGAGTATGGGGTTGAAAGACCTTGTTACTCTTCTCCGAGATTGAACGCACTATGCAAAGACCTCACAGCCAGCTCCAGATATTTCTCTTCAATGACTACGGAGATCTTGATCTCAGAGGTGGTGATGATCTGAATATTGATAGATTCATCAGCCAACGTCTTGAACATCTTGCTGGCAATTCCGGCGTGCGACCGCATACCGACACCCACCATGGATATCTTCGCTATTTTAGTATCAAGCGAAATGTCTCTGGCTTTAACGTCTTCGGCAATCCGGGAAAGAATTTTCCGAGTGTGCTCACTGTCCTGACGCTTTATCGTAAAAGTGATATCTGTTGTACCGTCTGCAGATACGTTCTGCACAATCACGTCCACTTCTATACCAGCATCGCTAACCGGACCGATCACACGATAGGCAATTCCAGGGACATCTGGCACTCCGGAGACAGTTACTTTTGCCTCATCTCTCGTAAACGCAATACCCGAGATAATTGGAGCTTCCATTTCGTTATTTTCCTCTAAACTTATTAACGTACCGGGATCTTCTTCAAAACTGGAAAGCACACGCAACGGTACTTTGTACTTACCGGCGAACTCTACCGAACGAATCTGCAGCACTTTCGCGCCCAGACTCGCCAGCTCCAGCATTTCCTCAAATGTAATACTGCGCAGCAATCGTGCGTCTTCAACCACACGAGGGTCAGTGGTGTACACGCCCTTTACGTCGGTATAAATTTGACACTCATCCGCTTTAAGTGCAGCAGCCAACGCTACTGCAGATGTATCCGAACCACCTCTTCCCAGAGTCGTGATATTGCCATCTGCGTCAATACCCTGAAAACCCGCCACTACAACTACGCGCCCCAGCGCGAGTTCGGCTCTGATTTTCTTGTCGTCAATTTCACGAATACGGGCTTTGGTATGAACCTCGTCCGTCAAAATCCGCACCTGCCCGCCGGTAAATGAGCGTGCCTTGCAGCCTCGCTTCTCTAACGCAATGCTGAGCAACGCAATGGTGACTTGCTCGCCAGTGGACAGCAAGACATCCATCTCTCGAGGCGAGGGTTGGGAGTCGATATCATGAGCTAAAGCGAGCAAACGGTTGGTCTCGCCACTCATGGCGGAAACCACAACCACGATATCATGCCCTTGATTCCGATAGGCGATTATCTTGTCTGCGACTGACTCAATGCGCGTGGTAGTTCCTACTGAAGTACCACCAAATTTTTGAACGTAAAGTGACATTTTTCCTACATAGAATTAAAACGGGTGCAAATTAAACAAAATTGCGCTTTGTAATGCAAACGATATTTAGCGTCCGAGCGGGCTGGAACCCGCTATTTCTGTGGACACTGCCAACTTCTACAACCGTGCTTCCACCCACTCTTTTACCGAAGCGAGCGCCCCAGGCAGAGCATCCAGATCAGTGCCGCCGGCCATGGCCATATCGGCTCTGCCACCACCCTTTCCGCCCATCTGAGAGGCAACCATGTTGACCAGATCGCCGGCCTTCACCTTGTCTACTAGGTCTTTGCTGACGCCTGCAACAATACTGGCTTTACCCTCCTCCACACTGGCTAGAACGACGACAGAAGAACCCAGTTTATTCTTCAACTGATCCACCGTGTCGCGCAGAGTTTTGGCATTCAACCCGTTGACGGCTTTGGACAACAGGTTGATATCTTTCACCTTAATCGCTTCGTTCGCGATATCGTTGCCAGACGCGCCAGCCAATTTGATCTTGAGCTGTTCGATTTCTCTTTCCAACGTCCGGTTGCTGCTCATCAACTGTTGAACTTTTTCCAGCAAGGTATCTGTATTGGTTTTAGCCACATCACAGACTTGTTTGAGCAGCGTACCTTGGCGATCCACTACAGCCAGCGCCACCCTTCCCGTCACTGCCTCGACGCGACGCACGCCAGCGGCGATGCCCGATTCACCGACGAACTTGAACAGACCGATATCACCGGTGCGCTCGACGTGTGTACCACCGCAAAGCTCGGTGGAAAATTCCCCCATGCTCACAACTCGTACCTCATCACCATACTTCTCACCAAAGAGAGCCATCGCGCCTTTGCTCATCGCCTGTTCGATGTTCATGACTTCTTTACCGACTGCTGTATTGCGTAATATTTCCGCATTCACCAATGCTTCCACCTCGGCAAGCTGGTCCGGAGTAATGGCTGCATGGTGAGAAAAGTCGAAACGCAGACGATCTGCGCTCACCAAAGAGCCTTTCTGAGTGACATGATCACCAAGCACTTTGCGCAGTGCGGCATGCAACAAATGGGTGGCGGAGTGGTTAAGAGCGATCGCCGCACGATTTTCTTCCGCAACACTCGCCGCTACTTGGGTGCCGGTCTGCAGAGTGCCAGAACGCACTACACCTTTGTGGATGAAATGTTCGCTTTGCTTCTGGGTATCGAGTATCTCGAAGACAGCGGCTGCGTCACCTGCGCCTGTCCGAAGGATGCCTTTGTCTCCTACCTGCCCGCCTGACTCCGCGTAGAACGGGCTGCTGTCGAGAATCAACACAGCCTCATCGCCGCTGTTAATTTGATCAACCTGCTTGCCGTTGCGGAAAATAGCCAACACTGTGGCTTCGCCAGCCAGATGTTCGTAACCGGTGAAGGTGGTTCCGCGTTCAAGATTGATCACCAACTTCTCGACCGCATTGAATTGACTTGAGGCGCGAGCCTGCTGTTTCTGCACTGTCATGGCAGCGTCGAAGCCAGGCATGTCCAGTGTCAGGCCGTACTCTCTTGCCACATCAGCAGTAAGATCCACTGGGAAACCGAAGGTATCGTACAGTTTGAAAACGGTGTCGCCAGGAATCACTTTGCCGCGAAGCCCGGCAATTGCCGCCTTCAAAATCGTCATGCCGTTTTCAAGTGTCCGCGCGAATTGTTGTTCTTCTTCGCGCAGAACCTTTTCAACAATGCTCTGACGCGCCTTCAATTCTGGATAGGCTTCCCCCATCTGCTCAACCAACGTGCCCACCAGTTTGTAGAAGAAGACATCCTTCACGCCCAGTTGATAACCGTGTCTCACCGCTCGACGAACGATACGACGCAATACGTAGCCGCGCCCTTCGTTGGACGGAATCACACCATCGACAACCAGAAAAGAACATGAGCGGATGTGGTCTGCGATCACTCGCAATGACGTATTCGCAGTATCGGAAGTACCAGTCAATTTTGCGGCGGAGCTCAGCAGCGCCTGGAACAAGTCGATCTCGTAGTTGCTGTGTACGTGCTGTAAAACTGCAGTCAACCGTTCTAATCCCATGCCGGTATCGACAGAAGGTTTAGGCAGAGGCACCAGCGTACCGTCCGGCTGTCTGTCAAACTGCATGAACACCAGATTCCATATTTCGATATAACGATCGCCATCATCGTCCGGGCTACCGGGTGGACCACCCGCCACTTCAGGACCGTGATCGTAGAATATTTCTGTGCAGGGACCGCAAGGGCCAGTGTCGCCCATGGCCCAGAAGTTGTCCTTTTCGCCCAACCGAGATAAGCGGCCAGCGTCAACCCCAATCTCGTTCAACCAGATATCAGCTGCTTCATCGTCTTCGTGAAACACTGTCACCCACAATTTATCTGGCGAGAGCTGCAATTCCTTGGTCAGAAATTCCCAAGCAAAACGAATCGCATCGCGCTTGAAATAATCGCCAAAACTGAAATTGCCCAACATTTCGAAAAAGGTGTGATGACGCGCCGTGTAACCGACATTCTCTAAATCGTTGTGCTTTCCGCCGGCACGCACACAACGCTGTGACGAGGTTGCGCGAACATAGGAACGAACTTCATTGCCAAGAAAAAGATCTTTGAATTGCACCATGCCGGCATTGGTGAACAACAGCGTCGGGTCGTTTCCTGGCACGAGCGAACTGCTGGCCACGATCTGGTGTCCCTGGGACTGGAAGTAACTCAAAAACTTCTGGCGAATCTCGGCAATTTTCATCAATGCGTCCAATGACTGTGTTCTTTACGGTTGCGTTTGTAGTGGTGTCTTTCGTTATGTGTTTTTTCAATTAATCGCGTCGGCGATCCAGCCACCGGTAAACGGCGGCCAGACTCGGCATCGGCGCGGGAATCCTGTTTTGCATGAAGCCGGCGATTATAACCGTATCGAAGCTGCTTTGCAGATCAATCTTCTGTGATATTGACCTGTCCGTCGCTAGAAAGAAGGATAGCGATAGGACGGGTTTTGGGAAAGTGAGCAAACACGATAGTGGTGATAATGAGTAGTGGTACACACAGGAACATGCCTGGAACACCCCAGATGGCACCCCACAGCGCCAGATTGAAGAGAATCACCACTGGGCTAAGGTTGAGCGATCTCCCCATAATGCGAGGTTCCAGAACGTTTCCGATCAACACCTGCAAGGTGCCAATACCCAGCAAGACAGCGAAAAACAGACCAAACCCATCGTTGGACTGAGCCAACGCCATCAGAGATGGGAAGATGGTGGCGACGATGGAACCGATGGTTGGAATGAAATTGAGCAGGAAGATAAGGAGCCCCCATATTTCCGCGAAATTGATGCCCAGCAATCGCAACAAGACATAGCTCAACACACCGGTCAGCGCGCTGACCATAAATTTGATGCTGATGTATTTCTGAATGTCCGCTTTGACTTGAGTGAGGATTCGCAGCGTGCGCTTCTCTTTCTGCGGATCACCCATAAGCGCAGACAACTTACGGTCGAAATTACCCTGCTCAAACAACAGAAAACCGACATAGATGATGATGAGCAACCCGTCTCGGGCCAATCCTGTAAACGACACCGCCAGCGTTGTCAGAATCGCGGACAAGTCCAATCTCTCGGTAAAGCCACTGAAAAAACCATCGATTGGCAAATACTCTGCAAACGGCAAACGATCCCATAATGATCTGAGATTGGCTTCATAAGTTGTCGTAACAGTGTTGAGATCGTCGAGGCTACCGCTGACGAATTGCACAAGAATAGAGATGGTCACCACAAACGTCATGATGGAAGCGAGAAAACACAATGGCTTTGGCAACCCAAAAGATCCTACACGAAGACGAGCGAATCCATTGGCCAGAAGATTAATCAGGTACCAGATAGCAATCGCAATGACGAGGGGAAGCAACAGATCCTGCGCAACGATCAACAGCGTAAAAATCACCACTGTGATCAACAACGCCATTGCAAACTTTATCACCTTCATACCATTTCCATTGAGGGGTTAAACCGCTGGCAGAATAGCATATTCAAGTGATGTGGCAATCAGCGCAATTCCGCGTCAGACAGTGGCGCAACAATATGATCTTCGACAAGTTGATAGACGCGATTCAAATGACCTCGACGCGAATCTCCTGGCAGACTGTCAGACGTCACGACAACAACAAGCTCCAATGGCTTCACGACGAAAATAAATTGTCCGCCGTAACCCCAAGCAAAAAATATGTCCTGTTCCGCCAGCTCTCTGTACCACCATCCGTAGCCATAGAAACGACCTTCGCCGCGTGGTGATGGCGTTCTGATTTGCAACGATTCGTTCACCCAGTGTTCTGAAATTACCTGCACGTCGTTGGTAGCACTGCTGATGCGACCGTTAGACTTGCCTCCGTTGATATACAGTTCGCCAAACGCCAACATCTGCCGTGGGGTCATTTCCATGTCGTTACCGCCAAAATGAATGCCCTGTGGATCCGTTGGCCAGTACGATAAAGAGAATCCCATCGGACGTAGCAATGCCTCATTGGCAAATTCGCGAGTGCTGCCTCCGGTCATTTGCGCCAAAATTGCTGACAACAAGTGCGTGTTGCCGGTGCTGTAAATCATGTTCGTACCCGACTCAGCCTGCAACGGACGCGACAAAGCATGATCGACCCAGTTGTCACTCAATACCCAGCGACCATAATTTCTGTTACTCGTACTCTCCAGACCTGAGCGCATGGTCAACAGATCTTCTATGGAAATTTCACGTTTGCGAGCGTTGGCATCTCCCGCCAGTTGAGTCGGGAAAAACTCATCAACGGTCTGATCGACGCTGCTTAGAATTCCTTTGTCCAGAGCGACACCAATCAATGCCGACATGACCGTTTTGGATGCAGATTTCAGATTGGCGGGCTGATCCGCACTTGCGCCGTTGTAGTAGCGCTCAAGCAGCATTTCGCCATGATGACTGATCAACAAACTGCGCAGACGTGGCAATGCAGCGGCTGCCTTATTTGCAGGTTCAAAATCGAGGGAGTTAGATTCAGCGGCGTGAAGATGCTGTGTAAAAATAACACCAAATAACAGCGCCGTTGTGACTGCCCAAGCGATACTTGTCATCCCGTATCGCTTGGTTGTCACTGTGCTCTGATCCATCATTAGCGGCTCGCTGTGTATCAGCTGTTGCTAAAAGTATCGACCACAATCGTTGGGGTAAGTATTTGGGGCAGAATGATGGGTTCGCTGCCATCGCCTGGATAAAACAGATACAGAGGCACACTAGGTCGATTGTACTGATCAAGAACCCGACTGATCTCCGGATCCTGGTTAGTCCAGTCGCCCTTGAGGTAAGTAATGTTGTTATCCCTCATCGCCTGCTGCACGCGCGCCGTTCCTAGCGTTGTTTGCTCATTGGCGAGACAGGTAATACACCAGGCCGCCGTCATGTTTACGAAGACCGGTTGACCTGCGGAGCGAAGTTCCGCCAGTCTTGCCGTAGCAAAAGGCTCATAGTGTTCTTCTGTAAATTCACCATCAGCTCCGGCCATCGCAGACAGTCCCTGACGTGCTGCCAGCGTTGGAGATTGCAGCGCATAGATTGCTATCAACACCACGCCCGCACACAGAACGGCATTTGCCGTGCGCCAGAAAGGACCTGCCTCATTGCGCTGTTGCAACAGCCAGAGCCCGAACGCAAGCAGTAGACATGCACCCACGACTATCGCCATGCCATTCACACCGACCTGTAAACCCAATACCCACAACAGCCACAATACTGTCGCATACAACGGAAATGCCATGAACTCCTTGAATGTGTTCATCCACGCACCAGGCTTCGGCATATATTTAAGCAAGGCCGGACTGAACGAAAGAATCAAGAACGGCAACGCCATACCGAGCCCAAGGAAGGCGAACACAACCATCGCCACTAGCCATGATTGCGAAAGCGCAAACCCAAGCGCAGCTCCCATGAACGGTGCGGTACATGGGCTCGCCACGACCGTTGCCAGCACGCCGGTAAAGAACGAGCCCTGATAGCCCGCCTTGTTAGCGAGTGAGCTACCCATCCCCATGAAACCTGACCCGAACTCATACACGCCCGACATGCTCAGGCCCATGGTAAAGAACAGATAAATCAGAATGGCCACGAACCAGGGCGACTGCAACTGAAATGCCCAACCAACTGCTTCGCCACCAGCGCGCAGCGCCAGAAGAACTGACGCCAGCACCATGAAGGTCACAATGATTCCCAGCGTGTACGCTATACCGTGCAGACGCTGCTCGTTATGGGAGGAGTCACTTTGCGAGGCAAAGCTCAACACTTTCAGCGACAACACAGGGAAGACACAGGGCATCAGATTAAGAATGACGCCCCCGGCAAGGGCAAAGAACATGATGGTAAGCAGACCTGGACCACCGACATCGCCGTCGGTTCCCGCACCGGCATTCGCCGCCAAAGGAACAATCGAGGCAAGATTTTCTGAAGTCGCAGGCTCGGCGCTGATTAAGTATCCCTGCACATTGCCGGCAGTGTCTGCTACCGATAACACACCGTTAATATGGTTATCTTCAACCTGCAAACGACGGGCCTGCGCATGGGTGATCTGCACAAGGCCGGGGCTGATCATTACGTCGCGCAAAGGGGCCGGCTTAAGAATGCGTTTGCTCTCCGGAAAGAACCAGACGTCAGTGGCATCATCGAAAATATTGGAAGGGGACTGGAATGAGAAACTGATACGTTCGCCCGCCATCGCGAACAGCGCTTTCAAATCGTGATTTTCCAGTGGCAGAGTCTCTCGCGTCTCAGCGAATGCCTGCTGCCATTTCGGATCAGGCTGGAGCGCGTCACCTTGGATCGGCAGTGACAACGTCAGCGTTGTCTGTCCTAAAATACAAATCTCGTCACAGACCTGCCATTGGGCAAGCACCGAAGTGGTAAACGTGTCGCCTTCCAATGTCGCGGGCAGTTGAATGGAAATGGGAAGGATCACTTCTTTCTCGTAAGCGAATGTCACCAGCTCTGAGCCGGGAAATGGAAGCCAGGTAGGGGTCGGGAACTGCAACTCCCCGACGACTGCACCTTCGGGAAGCGCCCAATCGAGCAAACGAGTCTCTTCCCCGCTATCGCCCTGCCAGCGAGAATAGGTGTGCCAGTGCTCTGTAGGGTCTAATCGGACGGCAAGCCAAAGGGTCTGTCCCGGGACAACATTGGTGCTCTCGGAGATTAATTCGACATCAATTTCTTCTCCATGAAACACTTCTGCATTGCCGAGAACGGGGAAAATCGCAATGATTCCCAGCACTAACAGAGTCCTTACTGACTTCCACATTCACTAGTCTCCTGATCTATAAAACTTTTTTGACTCTCTGATTGTACCTGTATCGTGGGCTAGACAGGCCTTCATTTTGTGAT
>JBBSPQ010000013.1:0-11980 GCA_038258585.1 Pseudomonadales bacterium | reverse complement strand
CAGCAACGCCGGCAATCATGCCTGTTTTCTGAGGCATACGGTCGGTCAGGTTACGCGCACCGACAGAGAAGCTAAATTCCCCACCAAGCGCTTCGTAACCACGGTAGGAGTAGAACATATCGAGTTGAGTCCACGCCCGAAGTACCTGTGTTCCACCGCGATACTCTGAACCAGGGAATCCCGCCTGAAAACTAAACTCACTGGCGTCGAAGTCCACTTCGTCTATGTAGCGTGTGGTAGCGCTGACCGTGTGGTTTCCGAGCCCCCAATTGACGCGCAGGTTGGCACGGATTTTAGGAATCGTAGGCACAGCGCCATAGCTACTATTCTGGCCGCCGACCGCTTCAAGTTCTGGCCCGTCCTTTTCTAGCTGGAAGCGGTAAGTATCCATGTATGTCGCTTGCAATTGCACATCGATGTTACCCCAACCATTCAAGCCCACGTCGTCCAACGAGAAGCCGTAATCGATCTGAGTGTCCCAGGCGCGTACAAGCATTGTTGAGGCGTTGGAGTCACTCTGCAGGATGCGATCTGGCGTCGTAATATCGGCTGGGTTGCGCACGATTCGCTTATCTGACCGCGGATCGTTCACCCAAGACTGGAGTACCGCCAGACTTGGATAGGGATTCCCAGCGCTTGGCGCGAAACCAGTTGCAGCTTGAAAGGCTTTGTAGTCAGAGCGAATAATGTCTTGCGTGGTAGTGCTGACAATTCGATCCGCAAAGTCAGTTTCGCTCCAGGTGATTGACCAGCTCAAATTGTCCATCAACGACAAATCGACTCCAAAGGAGAGACTGTCAGAAGACTCCGACGACAAGCTAGCATTACCACTGCGACAAGAAGTGATGAAGCCTTGGAATGGAGTGAATAAGTCATCCACATTACTAAGACCACAAACTTCCGGTGAGTTTAGTTGCGACAAAGTAGGCACGATGAAAGCCTCGCCCTTTGTGGCACGAACACTCAGCCAATCAGTAGGGACATAGACAACCCCTAATTTATTCACGACAGCACTTTGTCCGGTACTGAAGCTCTCGTCTCGCACTGCAGCGCTGAGTTCCATGTTGTCCAGCACAGGTATTGCAAATTCGGCGAACCAAGAATCACTCGAGCGACTCTGGCTGCGAGGCAATACTTGGGAGCCGATTAGTTGATCATCACGGATAGAAGTAGCCGTAGGTCCATCCGTTTCCTTCTCCTCTCTGCGCTGATAACCAAGTGCAACGGACACGGGGCCTCCTGGCAGCTCGAAACCGCCAAGCGGCACTTCCCCGTTCACAATCAAGTCAAAGGTTTGTAGCTGATTTTTATTGTCGATTTGGTCCTGAGTGAAGATAGCATCAGCCACGTGTTGCGGTGTCCTGAATCGTGGATCCACAGCACCAAATGGGTTGTAGCAGCTATCAACATCATTAATCACGTCACAGTTGAGGCCTTGGTTTACCGCGCCAAGACTATATTGCTGCGAGTTATTACTCACGTCGTTGTATAAACCGTACATGTAATCTGCGCTACCCTCCCAACCTTCCAGCAACGGCACTGCAAAATCGAGTCCGGTTGTGAAGCGATACGTTCGATGATCAACGTGGTTGAGTTGGTAACCGGGGTACTGCTGCATGTCTGTTGGAATCGTGTTGGCTTCCTCCCTGTTGAATGGCACCCATTGCGCGCCATTGATATACACGTCCTCGGCAAACGCGACACCGCCTAAAGGATTATTGTCTATCGACGCGAAACGATCATTGGCAAACACAACCTGACCCGAAGCATCACGCATTGGCAGGGGGCGGCCATAGCCATCGATGACGATTCCACCAGCACCGTTACGCAAAGGCTCTGCGAAAAGCGCTCGACCCGCAGAAGTCTTGGCTCTAAAGGTGTTGCCGGGAAGCTCCCCTCTCACCACATTGAGCGCTTCGGTTCTTGCACCTGGGTTACTTGGGTTATTGCGATTTCGGTAACGCTGGCGATTGTAAATGAGTTGCGAATGGAAGGTCACATCGTCGCTCATATCCCAGTTAAGATTTCCGTAAAAGGATGTGGTGTCGGCCGCAGGTTGAAAATCCCGCGTGTCGCCGAAACTCATGAAACAACGACCACCCAACAGATTGCCCCAAGGATTATTGTTCTTGGCCGCTTGGTCTGAATCTGTTCTATAACCACAGTTTGGGTCAGCACGACTTCCAGACTTGCCAGTAAAATCACCATTTGCATCTCGTAAGGGGACGGTGTAATTGCCTGGGTTGCCGCCACCATTATGGGTGAGGCCAGCACGCACATAGTCAGGGCGCTCCTGCCATCCCATTGTGGATTGGGAGAAATGAGAGCCCGCAAATACCATATCAACGGCGCCTACGCTCTTCCCCGTAAGGAAGGAGCCCTCTACTCTTTCGAAGGTTTCTCGGCTATCGCGCTCGTTGAAGATTTCTATCCTCAGCCCGTCATAGGACTGATAAGGAATCAAATTGACCACCCCCGCCACCGCATCTGTGCCGTACAGAGCGGCGGCACCATCTGTCACCACTTCCATGCGCTGCAACGCCGAAGCAGGAAGCATGGTTTGCACGTTGTCAGACGCAACCCTTTTGCCATCAATCAGGGTCAGTGTGGCTCTGGGTCCAAGGCCGCGCAAATTGAAATTGGACGTGGTACTGGAAACACCTTGAATAGAGTTTGTTACTGCTGTCCCATTGTTAAAGGTCAGATTCTGGACGACCTGGGCCATGTTTACTGTGCCTTGCGCCTCTAGATCTTCAGCACTGAGTTGGGTAAGCGGTGACGCCGCAACGATTCCTTCTGAGCGACGAATATACGACCCGGTGACAACCACCTCTTCAACCTCCGGAGCTTGGGCCAGAGTTTGTCCGGCGCTTCCGAGGAGTGATAGGGCGATGGCGGAGCTGAGTAATTTTACAGTAAAGGAGGGGGAGCATTGCGGTTGGCGAGATGACGTCATTTTATTCCTCGAATTTATTGTTATTGGTTTACCTCGGAAAAATAGCAACGACACCCTTCCGGGTCTACCCAATTTCGACGACGTTTGATGAATTTCGGAATTCGTCGGAATTAAAACAATCGCTTTAAAAAATACCTAACTTATTGATATTTAATTAAATAGTGTAATTTCAGCCGAGTGAATATGAAAATTTGGCTATTTATTGATCACATTTGGTGAAAGTTTAGGCAAAAAACTCGGTCTACCGCGCTAAAATTGCGTTTCGTCTTTGATTTTAGCAATTGACAGAATAGCTTAGCGGTAAGAAACAGATAGAGGAAAAAGATGACAGTGTACTTTGATGAAGTGTACTGGGGATAATGAGTCAGTGTGGTAAAAAGAATGGCGGGGATTGAGAAAGTGAGCGGGAGAAAAAAATTAGTGGCGGACCGGACGGGACTCGAACCCGCGACCTCCGGCGTGACAGGCCGGCATTCTAACCGGCTGAACTACCGGTCCACACTTATTTACTAAACAACTTACTTACTACTTACTACAACTCCACCAAGTGGTGGGTGTTGAGGGATTTGAACCCCCGACATTCGCCTTGTAAGGGCGACGCTCTACCAACTGAGCTAAACACCCGTTCTCTTGAGTGACGCGCATTTTACCGACTTAGGGGTACATGTCAATAAATTTTGTCGGCGGATTTGTCATCTGCAGGCAATGCAATTTCAGCCCTTGACTGCCGCAGTTTCAAGCTGCTAGGGGCGAACTATTCGACTGTGAACTGTGATGCAATCGAGATAAATATGCACAGGATTGAGGCCGGTTTAATACATCAATATGGGCCAGTGGCACATATTCATCGAACATCGGTTAAAGGTTTTCGGCTACACAGACCACGCTGTACTTGAAACCTAAGTCCCGGTAACATGCCGCGTTCGCGAGCCCGCTCCTGCAGGCAGAACTCGCCGTGTAGCTCTACATCATCCTTTTCGTTAAAGACATAAGACGCAGCATGGAAATTTACAAAGAATTTACATTTGAGGCAGCACACCGACTGCCAAACGTCCCAGAGGGTCACAAGTGTGCGCGTCTGCATGGTCATTCTTTCATGGTCAAGATCAACGTGGCGGGAGATGTGGGTGAGCAATCGGGTTGGATAATGGATTTCGGTGATTTAAAAGAAGCCTTCCATCCTATCTGGAAGCAGCTCGATCACTACTATCTGAATGACATTTCTGGGCTGGAGAATCCCACCAGTGAAAACATCGCTATCTGGATCTGGAGCAAACTCAAACCGGCACTGCCCGAATTGAGTCGCATAGAGATTCGAGAGACTTGCACCAGCGGTTGTGTCTATACCGGTTGAGCAAATTCATCCGGGGCACTGGATTCATCTTCCAGCGCCTTCATGTTCACCGCCAACCCATCAGCGATAATGCGTTTACAACTTATAAATTCTTTCGCACGGTTCACACAATCTGCTGCGACCATCTTGTCACCCTGAAAATAGAAAACGGAAAAACCTTTTCCGTCTGCGTTGTCGCGATCACCTCTAATCAGAAAATGATCATAGTCCGCAACCAATCCGGCGCTCTGCAGTTTGATGTCGTACTGATCAGACCAGAACCAAGGCAGCGCCTCGTAAACAATATTCTTACCCGCGATATTGGCGGCAGCAACCTTGGCCTGATCAAGCGCGTTCTGTACACACTCAAGACGAACGTGACGATCATAAAGGGAGTTGTAGTGCCAGGTGCAATCTCCTGCCGCATAAATATGCTCATCGCTGGTGCGGGCATATTCGTCAACAACGATGCCGTTACTAACCTGCAATCCAGCCGCTTCGGCCAGACCTGTTTGCGGCATTACACCAACACCGATGACGACGAGATCGGCCGCAAACTCGGACCCATCTTCACAAATAACGGACGAGACTTTGCCTTCTCCGCTTATCCCTGACACTGTCACTCCCGTCACAACCTTCACTCCATTTTGTTGATGAAGAGATTGAAAGTAAGCAGAGATAGTGGGACTGGTGACACGTTGCAGGATGCGGTCTGCCATCTCCAGTACAGTGACCTCCAAGCCCTGTTTCGCCAACACTGCCGCCACTTCCAAACCAATATATCCACCGCCGACTACTACTGCTCTGTTGCCCGCAACAATGTGTCTCTGGATTGCCAGCACATCATCGGCTGTGCGCAGGTAGTGTACCCCGTCAAGGCCATCGCCAAGTCCGATGTGTCTAACCCTCGCACCTGTGCACAGTGCAAGTTTGTCGTAGTAAATTTCATCGTCACTAGCAAGACGAATCGTTTTACGTTCCGGCAGCAGCTCAGTGACACAGTGTCCTAGGAGTAATTCAATGTCGTTTTCAGCGTACATGGTGGGCGGACGCAACTGCACAGCCTCAAACATTTTCTCGCCAGCGAGCACCGCTTTGGAGAGCGGGGGCCGGTGATAGGGTAAATGCCCTTCTTCTCCAATCAGAATGATTTTGCCATCCCAGCCTTCCTTACGCAGTTGCACGGCAAGCAATGAACCGGCATGGCTGGCACCAATCACAACGCAAGTCTTGTTGGAAATGTTTTGTTCCGTCATGCATCACTCCAGAAAATTTTTTAATAACACTAATGAGACTTCTGGGCAGCTATTCTGTTACACGCCAATCAACCGGCGATTGACCATGCGCGACAAGATATTCATTAGCCCGTGAAAAATGGTGATTACCAAAAAACCCGCGACTGGCAGAAAGCGGTGAGGGATGCGGGGACTCGAGGACAAGGTGTCGCTTACGATCAATAATCTGGCCTTTACGTTGGGCGTAGCTTCCCCACAGGATAAAGACAAGATGCTCTCGCTGCTGATTCAATAACGCGACAACGCGATCGGTGAATTCTTCCCACCCTTTGCCTTGATGAGCGGCCGCTTTACCAGACTCGACAGTTAACACGGAATTAAGTAGCAAAACTCCCTGCTCTGACCATGACTGCAGGGAACCGGTTCTCGGAGGGGGAAAACCAAGATCAGCGGCAATCTCTTTGTAGATGTTGCGTAGTGATGGAGGAATGGCAACACCGGGCCTGACCGAGAAGCACAGTCCGTGAGCCTGTCCTGGTCCGTGGTATGGGTCTTGACCCAGAATGACAACTTTAACCTGTGATAACGGAGTGCTGTTCAGCGCGTTGAATATTTCTGAGCCGGCAGGGAAAATCACCTTGCCCAGTTCTTTTTCTTGTTGCAGAAATTGGCGCAGCGCAAGCATGTAGTCGCGTTCGAACTCTGGTTTTAAATGTTCTTTCCAGGATTCTTCTAGTTTTATGCGATCCATTCTTTTATAACCTGTTGGAGGCGATTCTAATTTATATCCCGGGACTTTGTGCTAGCTAAACGTCAATCTCATGCCTTGTGTGTTCAACCGGGAGTTTGGCCTTAAAGGTTCAAGTTGTCCAAAAGCAACGAATCCGATTGATTCATATAACTTAATGGCTGGAATGTTGGACGTAGTAACGGCTAGTTCCAGTCCGCAAATATCATTGTCTAGCCCATTCTATGATTCTGCTAAGGAGCAGCTTTCCAACTCCATTTCCTCTTTGTCGAGGATCAACCCACATCTGATAAACTTGGCCGTATTTGTCGCTCGTTGAATGCAAAACTCCGCAAGCAATGCCTACGCTAATGCCATCTAACTTGGCAATAAGTGGCAGAGCTTTGCCCACTCTTTCGCTGACACTAACACGCTCCTGCCATTTTTCGACGGGAAACACGGATTCGTCTGCAGATGTAGAACCGAAGGCATCCGGCGATTCTTTTAACGAACGAAGACGAATGTCTTTGTATAGTTCCCATTCATCACTGGCAATATGTCTAATCTCAATAACATTCATAAGATTAAATGGCCATTTATCAAAACCTGCCGCAAACAAGGGGCGTTGCCTGTCCCGGCTGGAGACATAAAAGACCAGCGCTGAACGCAGTAAAAAGACTTTAGGCTTTTTACTGAGAGAAGGCACCGCGGAGCGGCGCAGGTCAGTCGTAAGCCGGGACAGGCAACGCCCCGGGATCTCGACAAGAACTACTACTTATCAAGCTGCGGCCGCATATGCGGAAACAACAACACATCCTTGATAGAAGGCGCATCAGTAAACAACATCACCAAGCGATCAACCCCGATACCTTCACCCGCCGTCGGCGGCAAACCATACTCAAGCGCAGTAATGAAATCCGCATCGTAATGCATCGCTTCATCGTCACCGGAATCCTTTTGAGCGACTTGCTCCTTGAAGCGTTTCGCTTGATCTTCCGCATCATTGAGCTCAGAAAATCCATTAGCAATCTCGCGACCACCGATGAATAACTCGAACCGATCGGTAACTTCAGGATTGGTGTCGCTACTACGCGCCAACGGAGACACTTCCGTGGGATATTCCGTAATGAACGTTGGCTGCAACAATAGATGCTCAACTTTCTCATCGAAACTCGCCATCGCGATACGGCCAGCACCCCAACTGTCTTCAATGTGCACTTCCAACTTTTTCGCAAGCGCGGCCGACGAGGCACGATCGACAAAATCGTCCATCATCACGCCATCGCAATGTTTGATGATAGAAGCACGTACACCTATACGCGTAAACGGCTGCGCGAAATCAAGCGCCAGCCCTTGATAAGTGATTTCAGTAGTGCCTAGCACTTCTTGCGCAATAGTGCGGAACAATGACTCAGTCAGATCCATCAGATCGTTGTAATCGGCATAGGCTTGATAGAACTCGATCATGGTGAATTCAGGATTGTGTCGTGTTGAGAGTCCTTCGTTACGGAAGTTTCGATTGATCTCGAACACGCGCTCAAAACCGCCCACGACGAGACGCTTCAGGTAAAGCTCCGGCGCAATCCGCAGATACATCTGTTGATCCAACGCGTTGTGGTGCGTAATGAATGGTTTGGCAGAAGCGCCGCCTGGAATCACCTGCATCATCGGCGTCTCGACTTCCATGAAGCCGTGTCCTTCGAAGAAGCGACGCAGACTGCTAATGATTTTCGAGCGCGTCACAAAAGTATCGCGTGAACTCTGATTGGCGATAAGATCGATGTAACGCTGGCGATACCGCACTTCGGTATCGGACAGTCCACGAAATTTGTCAGGCAATGGGCGCAGTGATTTTGTCAGCAATCGCAGGGAAGCGATCCACACCGTCAGCTCACCTTTGCCTGTTCTGAACATCTTGCCTTCAACCCCGACGATGTCACCCAGATCAAGACCCTTGATCTCGGCCGTTAATTCTTCGGACAATTCCTTCGGGTTGAAATATAACTGAATCTGTTCGGACACATCCTGAATCACCACAAATGGACCGCGCATTCTGATAATGCGACCGGCTACTGTCACCTGAGGATTCAGGTTCTCCAGTGTTTCCTTGTCCTTGTCTGCATAGGCAGCGATCAGATCGCCGGCGTAATGGCTGCGGCGAAAATCATTCGGAAAGGCATTGCGTTTCGCACGAATGGCGTCGAGTTTTTCACGGCGCTGCGCGATGAGCTTATTTTCATCGTGAGGCGCTTCCACTGTTGAGCCGTTCGTGTTTCCGTCCGCTTGCTGGTTCTGATTTGTCACTGGATTTATAACCCCATTTTCAAACTTGCTTCGATAAACTTGTCCAGATCACCGTCGAGTACGGCGCCCGTGTTGCTGCTTTCCACACCGGTCCGCAGGTCTTTGATTCGAGACTGATCCAGCACATAAGAACGGATCTGGCTACCCCAACCGATGTCGGATTTTTCTTCCTCTACCGCCTGCGCAGCCTCTCTGCGTTTGAGCTCTTCCATCTCGTAAAGCTTCGCCTTCAACTGCTTGATCGCCTGATCCTTGTTCTTGTGTTGTGAACGCTGGTTCTGACATTGCACAACAATACCTGACGGTTCATGAGTCAGACGAATGGCCGAGTCGGTTTTGTTAATGTGCTGACCACCGGCGCCGCTGGCGCGGTAGGTATCCACACGCACATCAGACATGTTCAATTCAATCTCAATGTCGTCGTCTACTTCTGGCGACACAAACACAGAGGAGAATGACGTGTGCCGACGATTGCCGGAATCAAAGGGAGATTTTCTGACCAGACGATGCACGCCGGTTTCCGTACGCAGCCATCCAAACGCATACTCGCCGCTGATGTAGATCGTGGCGCTTTTAATGCCGGCGACTTCACCCGCAGAAACCTCGACGACTTCGACCGCGAAACCTTTGGCTTCACCCCAGCGCAGATACATACGCAGCAGCATCTCCGCCCAGTCTTGCGCCTCGGTACCACCAGACCCTGCCTGAATATCGACAAAGGCGCCGTTGGGATCCATCTTTCCGGAAAACATACGGCGGAACTCAAGCGCGTGAAGCTTTGAGCCGAGCTGTTCCAGCTCGCTGTTTACTTCCGCAAACAGGTCTTCGTCGTTCTCGTCCTGCGCCAGTTGAAGCAGTTCCCTGCTGTCGGCCAGCCCGGTGAACATAGTGTCAATCGTGTTAACGACAAGTTCTAGATCGGATCGTTCTTTGCCTAGCGCCTGTGCGTATTCCGGCTTGTCCCAGACATTCGCTTCGCCAAGCTCAAGTTCAACCTCTGTCAGACGGTCTTTCTTTTCGTCGTAGTCAAAGATACCCCCGAATGACTTCGGTGCGGGCGGTAAAATCCTTGATTTTCTGTAGCGTCAAATTGGTTTCGATCATGCCGGTTCAAATGCCTGTCACTAATGTTTGTAAGAATGTTTGCCAGATTCTAAAAGACGCGCATTTTACCCTATTTCCGTTGTAGATATCATGATTCAAGGGACATAAGCGGCAAAGTGGGCAATCTGCTAGAATCCGCCGATGCAAAAACAGCCCGACCAGATCATTGAGAATGCCGATATCGTCTGGCAGGAAAATGGTGCGCCCTATTCCAGCCGTTTCGAGGACATCTATTTTTCCCGTCAGGGAGGTCTGGATGAAACGGAGCATGTTTTCATCAACGCCAACCATCTGTGTGAACGTTGGGATGCGCTTGATCGGCAGAATGCAGACACAGCAAACTCCTTTCAAACCACTTTTACCATCGCAGAACTGGGTTTCGGCACCGGCCTGAACTTTCTATGCTGCTGGCGCGCTTGGCAGAATCAGGCATCGAAAACGCTTCGCCTGCATTACATTGCCTGCGAAAAATTCCCGATGCAGAGCGAAACTTTGCAGCACGCATTGAGCCAATGGCCAGAACTGACCAACTTCAGTATCAGCCTGCTGGATTCGTACCCAGATCATTCTCCGGGATACCATCGGTTGTTGCTCACCAGTCAGGATGGCGGTAGTTCAGTGACGCTGGACCTGTACTATGGCGATGCTGCCCAGCTGTTAGCAGATCAACCACACCGAGATTGCTTCAAAGTGGATGCATGGTTTCTCGATGGTTTTGCGCCGCGAGTAAACCCCGACCTATGGAGCCCAGAACTGATGGCGACGCTGGCACGGTTCAGTCGTCTCGGCACGACCTTGAGTACTTACAGTGTCGCGGGTCATGTCGTAAGAACTCTGAAAGCATCAGGTTTCAATGTACAAAAAGCGCAGGGGTTCGGTCAAAAAAGACACATGCTGGTGGGTGAATTCGACGGCACAGAAGCACAGGATAAATCCGCACCCCAAGCCTCTTGGCTGCGAATTCCGTCTGCAGTACCAGCAGGAAACAACGTCGTTGTAATCGGTGCGGGTTTGGCCGGTTGCAGTGTCGCGTTCAGCCTCGCCAAGCGCGGCTTTCAGGTAACCGTGCTGGAACAGAATGGCGAAGCGGCCACTGGCGCGTCGGGCAATAGACAGGCAGTGCTACAATGTCGCCTCAACAATGCCGTCAATGCTGGCTGGCAATTCAATCTGCAGGCGTTTCTGTATTCCGCTCGTCACTTTTCGACATTGCAGCTCGAAAATCCCGAGATTCAATGGCACCAGTGCGGGGTGTTGAATTTGGACACAGCGTTCAGCTCCCGCCAAAAACGTTGTTCGGAAGTGCGTGTGGATTTGTATTCACCCGCCGTCATGCGCCGAGTGGCTCAAAAGGAAGCAGGTGAATTGTGCGGTATCGAAATTGATGGCGGCGGCAACTATCTGGCGTCAGGCGGCTGGCTAAATCCAGCGGCTCTGTGTCGTGCTTATCTGCAGCACTCGCTAATCATTCTTGCGCCCAATACTCCCGTCATCAGGCTGCAACGTGAAGACAATCTCTGGCAGGTATTTTCTTCCCTTCAAGACGAGCCTGCGGCGGTTGCACACCATGTCGTCATCGCCAACAGCTATGCCGCGAATTGTCTTTCGCAGACGGCAGCCCTGCGGTTGGTGCCGTTGCGCGGACAGGTCAGCTATTGTCAGCAGTCTGGTGCAAGCCAGAACCTCTCGGCTGTGATTTGTGGATTGAGTTACATCAGCCCCGCCTCGGAAGGATTGCACAGCGCAGGCGCCAGCTATTCGAAAGACATCAGCGATTTGAGTCTATCTGCTAAAGAGCATGACGAAAATGTGGAGGGAATCCGTAGGCATTTACCTGAAGGCGCAATCAATTCAAGCGCTGTCACTGACGGAAGAGTTTCCGTGCGCGCCGGCACTGGCGATCGTATGCCAATTGTGGGGCCTGTCGTCGACTTCGATTTGCTGGCTGCGACTTATGCAAGCCTAGGACAGCGGGAAAGAAAATCACCCGCCTCATCTGCGCCGTATCATCCGGGACTGTATATTAGTGTGGGACATGGCTCGCACGGGATGTCGAACTGTCCGCTGTCAGCGGAATATATCGCCAGTCTCATAAATAATGAGGCAAGTCCATTACAGACAGGCTTGACGGAATGCGTGCACCCAGCGAGATTTTTCCTGCGAGAACTTAAAAAGCAGAAGCCGGTTCTTCGATAAAATTTGATCAATGACTCGTTTGCCAAAAACGGTCACTCTGCGTTTTCAGAAACCTCAGCACCATAAAATGTTCGGACAACCCGATACAGACCATGGGCATCATCGCTGCCAGCCAATTCACGAAT
>JBBSPQ010000012.1:0-12092 GCA_038258585.1 Pseudomonadales bacterium | reverse complement strand
TGAGCATCCCTTAGCCGTGGCGATCGTTGACCATGCGAAACAACAAAATCTTACGCTCACGACGATTACTGATTTTGAATCCATCACCGGCGAGGGCGTCCGCGGCAGTGCTGACGGAAAGGCGGTCTTACTTGGCAATATGCGCTTGATGGAAGCGCATAAGATTAACGTTGCTGCTGTGCAGGAGGACGTCAAGTCCCTCAGAGAGCTCGGTCAAACCGTTATGTTTTTAGCGGTGGGCGATCAGCTCGCTGGCATCTTGAGTGTTGCCGATGCGATTAAATCGACCACCCTTGAGGCGATACAAACCTTGCACGCGGCAGGTCTAAAAATCGTGGTTCTCACCGGCGACAATGCTATCACCGCTGCGGCAGTAGCTAAATCACTGGGTCTCGATGACTTCAAAGCAGATGTCACCCCCGAAGACAAACTGAACTACTTAAAAACACTGCAACAACAGGGGCGCATCGTCGCTATGGCGGGCGATGGGGTGAATGATGCCCCCGCACTAGCGCAAGCAAATGTCGGTATTGCGATGGGCACCGGCACGGATGTTGCGATGAACAGCGCACGGATTGTTCTAGTCAAAGGAGACTTGCGGGGTATTGCCAAGGCACGATTGCTTAGTCAGCACACGATGAAAAATATTCGACAGAACCTGTTTTTTGCCTTCATTTATAACTTCCTGGGTGTACCCGTGGCGGCGGGAATTTTGTATCCGTGGTTCGGCATCCTACTGAGCCCGATGATTGCAAGCGCCGCTATGAG
Organism: Pseudomonadales bacterium; assembly: GCA_038258585.1. Classification (GTDB taxonomy): domain Bacteria; phylum Pseudomonadota; class Gammaproteobacteria; order Pseudomonadales; family Pseudohongiellaceae; genus UBA5078. The sequence goes on along the minus strand of JBBSPQ010000012.1, from coordinate 11,324 downwards.
CTTGAGTTCGGTATCAGTCATAGTCAATGCTTTACGGCTCAGAAAGAGGGCGCTGTAAACATGCCTATGGATCTCGACGAAAAAATACCTGTCCAAATATCTTCGTGCGAACTCTCTATGTGTGGAGTAGAAGGAAGGTCATCCGCTGAAAAATTGAACCTTGGCTGTTTTTGCAAGACGCTTAATCGGGGAAAGTTGGATTCGATATTGAAAGCCGATGACCTAGCGCAAGGCGTATTACAAACTCAACCACAACTTTTTTCCAATACCACTGTTTATATTTCGCCGACTCAACTATCCCAAATACGAGAAGTGGTAGAGGCTATTGAGCGAATCATTCAATCAGAACAATTTCAGGGCGCCGCGGTAACGGTTGCAGATGATACCGCAGTTTCCACTGCGAAGAATTCTGGCGTGTTTATGGGCTATGATTTTCATTTATCAGACGATGGACCAAAACTCATCGAAATAAACACCAATGCGGGAGGTGCATTTTTAAATGCCGCCCTGATAGATGCGCAAACGGTATGTTGTCGCGACTCAGATTTGTTAATTAAGCGCGAGAGCCCGTCGATCGAAGATCAATTTATCGCGATGTTTCTAAAAGAGTGGAGATACAATAACGCTGAGTCACCCTTGGTGCGAATTGCAATCGTGGATGAAAACCCGCCGCAACAATTTCTTTATCAAGAATTCAGAATGGCGAAGCGGTTGTTTGAACTCAATGGGATCGAGGCCCTTATTGTAGATCCGCGCCAACTGGTATTTGAAAACAATACGCTCACTGTTGACGGAGAAAAAATCGATCTTGTCTACAATCGTCTGACGGATTTTCTATTAGCTAACGATAGCTCCGCAGCTTTGCGCGCAGCCTATCGCAGTGGCTCGGTTGTCGTCACGCCCAATCCTCATCACCACGCGCTTTACGCTAATAAACGCAACCTTACCTTGTTAAGCGATGCCGAGACACTGAAAAAACTGGGCATCTGCGACGCCGACATCAGTATCGTGACAAAGGCCATTCCGACGACACTCACTGTCACCAGCGTGAATGCTGAGCAACTATTCTCTGAACGTAAACATTTATTTTTCAAGCCAACGAAAGGTTTTGGCAGCCGCGCAACCTATCGCGGCGATAAACTCACGAAGCGAGTATGGAATGAAATCATTAACGCCGACTATGTCGCGCAAAAACTGGTCTTGCCCAGTGAGCGTGGGGTAATGGTTGACGGGCAACCGACCGCATTAAAAATGGATATTCGGGCGTATGTTTATGAAGCTGAAATCCAGCTGCTCGCCGCACGACTTTATCAAGGCCAAACCACCAATTTCAGAACAGATGGCGGCGGGTTTGCGCCCGTCTTTGTGGTGAAATAATGCGTTAATCGGAGCTCACTTAGAAATAGTAATGAACGTTTTTATCGTAGCGATCTGATTATTCAATTTGGCAAAGGCAACACAATCTTGAATTCCGTAATATTGTCCCTCGACCTCACGGATATTTCGCCATCGTGAGCTTTAACGATTGACTGCACAATCGCCAAGCCAAGGCCGCCGCCTTCGCTGCTGCGTTGGCGAGAGGGGTCTATTCGATAGAAGCGATCGAAGACTCGTGAGAGATGTTCCGGGCTGATCGTGCCCGTATTTCTTATTCCGACGCTGACGCTGTCAGGGTTAGTAGAAATTTCTACGCTGACTACAGATCCTTCAACACTGTGAAGGATGGCATTGCTCACTAGGTTGCTGAGTGCTCTTCTAAGCATTGAGCGATCTCCTTTCACGGGAGGAGCGCTCCCTTTTAGAATCATCTCTACATTCTGTTCTTCCGAAAGTCCTTCGAAATACTCAAACAGCAGGTGCAACTCTTCTTTCAGATCAACATCACCCGATTGTGGTTTGATCAAGTCATCGTCTGCTTGTGCCAGGAAGAGCATGTCGGTAATCATTTTGCTCAGTCGCTCAAATTCTTCCAAGTTTGAATAGAGAATTTCACTGTATTTAGATACGTCTCTGGGTTGAGAAAGTGCGACTTGAGTCTGCGTGATCAGGTTGGTCATTGGGGTGCGAAATTCGTGTGCAATATCCGCAGAGAAATGGGAAAGTCGTTGAAAGTTTTCTTCCAGTTTCTCAAGCATTGAATTGAATGCAAGCACCAGCTCGTTCAGTTCGATAGGCGCCGAATGCGGATCAAGGCGCACATTCAATTGTTCAGAAGTGATACTACGCATCCTCGCACTGATACTTCGAATGGGCTTGTGCGCGTGCTGCACGGTAATCCATGCGATGAGAATCGTAATGAGACTGGCGACGAGAGTTCCAACCCACAGTGCCCGATTTAATTGAATCAGATATTGCAGATGGAAATCCATGCCCAGCGCCACTAACGCGGTATATCCATTTATAACTATTACCGCACCGCGATATGTGGATTCATTCACCGTCCATATCTTAAGGGTGGCAGGAGAGAGCTGATCTACGGGAGTTTCTGTTCGTGCCAAAGATGAAAGAACAGCATTCGACGTGTCATAAATCTGTTGTCCGCTAGCGTCAATCACAGTGAAGTAGATGCCGTGGTGCCCTGCGACCGCACCGGCGAGGCCGCTTCGCAAAAAAGCCGTATCGGGCGCACTTGAATCGCCAAGAATCCTCTGAATTGATTGAGCGACAGCCTGCACTTCCCCAAAGTCCTGCTCAATGAAATGCTGATCGACTGACCGTTCTATAAACGAGGTGAAGACGGTGAACACAAGAGTAGTGACTATACCCATGTACAGCGTCACTCTCGACGCCAACGATGCAGGATGGCGGTAAGTTAGTCTAGGCATCGGCGGGGATGTCCAGTGTGTAACCCATACCGCGAATAGTACGGATTAGCTTGATCGGAAATGGATCGTCTACCTTGGCGCGCAAACGCCGGATCGCCACATCAATGACGTTAGTGTCGCTATCAAAATTCATATCCCACACCTGTGACGCAATCAGTGAGCGTGGCAGCACTTCGCCCTGTCGACGGACTAACAGCTCCAACAGAACGAACTCTTTATTCGTTAGATTCAAGCGGGTGCCTGCTCGTGTCGCACGCCGCCGAGTGGAATCCAACTCGAGATCCGCTATCTCTAGTCGATCCGTGATGGCCTGTGTGTTGCCGCGTCGAAGTAATGAGCGGACCCGTGCTAACAGCTCGGAGAATGCGAACGGTTTCACCAGATAGTCATCCGCACCTAACTCAAGCCCTTTCACTCTATCCTCGACGCTGTCTCTTGCCGTGAGAAATAGCACCGGTGTCATATTTCCGGCTTCCCGCAAGGAGCGCACTATTTGCCATCCGTCCATGATCGGCAGCATAACGTCCAGAATTATCAGGTCGTAGCTCTCTGTCATTGCCAGATGGTGACCGTCCAGACCATTTCTCGCCAGATCGGCCACAAAGCCGCCCTCTGTCAGGCCCTGACGAACATAATCACCAGTCTTGGTTTCATCTTCAACAATGAGCAGTTTCATTGATTTCCAGGCGTTAGAGGCTATTGTTTTGTCCAGCGTCAGTATGCGGGTTTGAATGGCGTCTGTGTCAAACATTACACAATTGTAATGCGAAGGTCATGCTGTCGACAGTGGTGGGAGTCTACAGTGATGTCATAGTTTCCAAGGACGCAGTTATGGCAAATAGACAGAGCTCGAACAAAAACACCAGATTTTCCCGTCGACGGTTCGTTCAAGGACTGGCAGCGGGCGGCGTATTGTTTGCCCTTCCTGATATGGGGTTGGCGCAGACAAGAGGCAAGTCAGCCCTGACGACGGTGGGGGCGCCAGCCCTGTCTGGAACAGAGTTTGAGTTAATCATCGCAGAGACTACAGTGAACTTCACCGGAAAACCTGCTGTGGCGACGACCATCAACGGGTCTTTGCCTGCCCCTACGCTGAATTGGCGCGAGGGAGACACGGTCACGATTCGTGTGACGAACCGGTTGAACGAACATACCTCAGTGCATTGGCACGGCATTCTTCTGCCATTCCAAATGGACGGAGTCCCCGGCATTAGTTATACCGGGATAGCGCCGGGAGAAACCTTTACTTACCAGTTCAAGATTCAGCAGTCAGGCACCTATTGGTACCACTCACACTCCGGTTCGCAAGAACAAACCGGCATGTACGGGGCAATCATCATTACCCCTGCTGACGGAGAGAGCATCGCGTTCGACCGCGAGCACATCGTGCACTTGTCAGATTGGACTGACGAAGATCCGATGCGAATTTTTGCCAAACTAAAGAACCAAAGCGATTACTACAATTTCAATCAGCCCACTGCGGGTGATTTTCTGCGCGATGTTTCCTTGCATGGTTTTGGGGCTGCTGTAGAGAAACGCCGCATGTGGAATCAGATGCGGATGAATCCCACCGACCTAGCTGACCTTTCGGCCGCGACGCTTACTTACCTCATCAATGGCAGAACGGCAGATGATAACTGGTACGGAAATTTCTCGGCGGGAGATCGTGTCCGTCTACGCATTATCAACGGCTCAGGAAACACATTTTATGATGTGCGCATTCCTGGTCTGCCGCTGACAGTGGTGCAGGTTGACGGACAGAATATAGAGCCGGTTCAGGTTGACGAGTTCCGGTGCGGGCCGGGACAAACGTACGATGTCATTGTTGAACCGGTCGGCGATGCCTATACATTTTTCGCGCAGGCCATGAATCGCAGTGGATATGTACGAGGAACGCTTGCTGTTAGTGAAGGACTTTCTGCGCCGGTTCCGGCGGTGGATTCACTGCAAGAACTGACAATGGCTGACATGATGGGAGTCATGGCACACAGCGGAACTGATCACGCGGGAATGGATCACTCTGCCATGACGGCTGCTTCGGACACCGCACCGATGAACCATGCTGACCATGTGATGGGAGCTGCTCAGATCATGCCCGCAAGCACGCAAGTGCGTCACGCTGCGACCGAGTATGGCCCGAGCACGGACATGCGTGTCGATTCTCCCAACACTGCCCTGAACGATCCAGGAGTAGGGTTGCGTGACAATGGCCGACGGGTTCTCACTTTGTCAGACATTCGCACTCTTGGCGGCCCGCTTGATACGCGCGCTCCTGAGCGTGAGATTGAACTTCATCTCACCGGAAACATGGAGCGTTATACCTGGTCGTTTGATGGTGTCGAGTACGGCAAGTCCACGCCTGTTCACTTTCGTCACGGCGAGCGCGTCCGCGTGATTCTGCAGAACGACACCATGATGACGCACCCCATGCATCTGCACGGCATGTGGAGCGAGCTGGAGAACCCGGATGGCAGTTTTCAAGCACGGCTTCACACCATCACGGTACAGCCCGCACAGCGCATCAGTTTTCTGGTGACTGCTGATGCACTGGGACGGTGGGCGTGGCATTGCCACTTGATGATGCATATGGATGGAGGGATGTTCCGTGAAGTGGTCGTGGCCTGAGAAATATAAGATAAAAATGAAAATTTATTATTCGATGTTACTAGTGTTCTCCAGTTGTCTTCCTGGGCCATTGCTTTGGGCCCAAGCAACAGACACGGTAGATCATTCAAGTCATCAGATGCCTGCTGCCGCTCCAGTCTCCGCTGCGATCGATCATGCGGCCATGGGACATGAGATGCCGACTCCGAGCGCTCCCGATAATGGCGATATGGATCATGACAATATGTCGATGAGCGGCGGGACAGCCCCTGCTGGGGCGAGAAGTCCTCATGAATACTCAGATGGTTTTGTGATCGGTCAAGGACAATATGCTCTGCCCGGAGGACGGCATCTCCACCTTGCTGATGAACATATATTTTCCTCATATACAGTCAATGAGCTTGAGTGGAATAAAGCAGAAGATCAGTCTTCTACCGCTTACGATCTGCAGGCTTGGATGGGCAAAACGTATAACAGGATTACGCTGAAGGCCGAAGGAGAGGTGGAAGATAACAGACTGAGTGAGTCGCGTACTGAGTTGCTTTTTACGAAGCCCATCGCTCCGTTCTGGGATGGTCAATTGGGTGTGCGATATGACGCCGATGAAGACCATGCCCGAGGCTGGGTAGCGTTTGGTGTCCAAGGGCTTGCTCCTTATTGGTTCGAAGTGAGCGCGACGGGATATGTCGGAAATAACGGCAGAACGGCAGTGAGATTGGAGGCTGATTACGAGTTGCTGCTTACGCAGAAATTAATTGTCCAACCTAAAATTGAACTGGTTGGATATGGCACTGAAGACCTCGGTAGCGGGGTTGGTAGCGGTATGTCTGACACGACACTCGGAGTCCGTCTTCGTTATGAATTTACGCGTCAGTTGGCGCCGTATATTGGTCTGGAAAGGACTAAAATGTATGGAAAGACAGCGAAATTAAATCGTTCCTTGAATGTAGATACTGAGGCAACTAGGTGGGTAGCTGGCTTACGCTTCTGGTTCTGAAGTCGCAATGAAAACTAAACCATCAATTCTTAAAAAGGTGAGCTATATGACACAGGTAATATTTCGAAAAGCAGGTACACGGATGATGCTGGCAGTCATTCTGGGTGCGAGCCTGGCAAACAATGTCTATGCTCATGCGGAGCTGACTATGGCGATGCCAGCTGAAAATGCGCAAATTTCTGCAGCGCCCGATCACATTAAACTCACCTTTACTGAAGACGTGCGTTTAATGCAGTTGACGTTGCTCAATGCTAAACCCGAGATGGTCGATTTGAATTTTGCCGTTGGAAAGAGCGCCATGAAATCCCACAGCGTGGCACTGCCGCCGATTCCCGCCGATCGTTACACGGTCGAATGGGCAGTTTTTGGCGATGATGGGCACAAAGTGGAAGGCAGGTACAATTTCGAGATCACCTCTGGAGGCGCTGCGATGGACGATGCGAAGGCAGATTCCACTCCTGCCGCTCATCAAGATCATTCCCATTAAATGATCGATTTGGACGTGTGGGATTTTTTGATTTTAGGCACTAGAACATTACTTTATCTGGCGAGCATCGGGGCAATCGGCGGAATATTTTCGTTGTTTTTCCTGATGCACCATCCTGATCCCAGTCGGATCAGGACTCGCTATGTGCGTTGGTGTGCCCTCGCAGGTTTGTTGGTCGGTACTATTCATGTTTTCGTTCAAACAACTGATTTTTCCGGACCTGGAATAGAGGGGCTCTACGACTGGAACATGCTCATGATTGTAATGGAGACCTCCATTGGATTATCCAGTGCAATGCGAATTATTGGTTTTTCTGTCATTCTGATTGCTTCTTCAAACTGGTTTCTTGCAAAGTCAGCATCAGGGTTCGACGTTAGAAGTGCTCTGCTTGTTGTGGCACCTCAACCGCACAAGTGAATCAAAAGAAGCTCAGAGCGCCATGAGAAGATTCGGAAGCGTTGCACTTGGTCGTGTAGTCGTTCTGGTCCTCTGCGGCGTTATTCTCGCCAACGCGATGTTGGATAGCTGGCAGCTCCTTCTCAGCTCATACTATGGACGCGGATTGTTGTTGAAGATGCTATTGGTGGGGTCATTACTGACGGTGGCCGCGCTCAATAAATGGTTCTTAACGCCCCGGCTGGACCAAAGGGGATTTGTCGAGAAGTTGTCGGTGGCAATAGCGGTCGAAATTGTGATGGCTATTGCGATTGTTTTAACCACTACAACCATAACAGGCATTTTCGGGATTGATTCACCTATGTAAGCAAGGACAACTTCTCTCGTTTCTCTAGAAGAAGCTGTCCTTACTCATCAGTCTTAATGAACCGCGAGCACGTCGCAATCGAGATTATCTAGAACTTTCTGTGCTGTGGATCCCACTAGAATACCTTTTACTCCGCTGTGGGCTGATACACCGATCACTACTGTGTCAGCCTTGAGGCTGGTGGCGTATTGAGGAATTACCTTGCGAGGATCGCCTCGCACGATGTGGAGGTTGGACACCTCAACGTCAAACGAGTTGGCGACAGTTGCCTCCAGTCCGTCTTCTTGCTCTTCAGCCCCTATTAACAAATGGCTTAAATCGGGTTTGGCAGAGGTTGCCGCCAAAATGTGAAGGGGTAAGCCGCTCAATTCAGCGTGGCGGCGGGCGTGCTTCATTATCAGATTGTTAAGACCGATATGTCCTTCGCCAACTGACTCCAGATCCAGCGCTGCCACCACTGCTTTCCCGCTGAAGCTCTTGCGCTCGCGCACCAGCAGCACAGGTGCCGGGCTGTGCCGCATAATGACAAAATCTGAAGTGCCGTGCAGTAGACGCTGCAATTTGCCATGGCGGAAGGTTGACTTGATGACAAGATCGGCATCCCAGCGCAGTGCTGCACGGCTGATCGCCGCATACCAGTCCTCAGTCCAGAATTGCGCGTTCTTGATCTTGATGCCTTTGTCTCGATAGCGGGCTGTCATTTCTTTTGTTTTTTTGTCGCAAGCCTTCAGCGTCTCTTTCTTTCCAGATTTACGGGACTTGGCAATCATCTCCTCGATTGGCGTATAGACTGCGCTGAAGGCAGTGATGCGCGCTTTGTTCTTTTCGGCAATCTTCGCAGCGCGCTCAAGTGCGGGTTGTTTTTTCTGCGTAGGATCAATGACAACAAACATGTTCTTATACAGATTCATAGTGCTTACTCGTTAATTATGCATATGGGCCGGTCTTTGAGAGTAAACACTCTTTATGCGGGTGTCCACCGATAGGGAAGCAGGCGGACATGAGTTATTTGCTTTAAGGTAATACACACGATCAGAATCCTAATGAAGCTTCCTGGAATTGGGGCAATAAAAAATTAACAATAAATCCATACTAGATGTCGCGCGGTTTCGTTTTATTGAAACCAACGGCATACGCATGCGCTTGGCCGAAATCGGAGGCGAGGGGCCTGTCGTGCTGATGGTTCACGGTTGGCCTGAGTCCTGGTATTCCTGGCGACACCAGATGGTAGCGTTGGCCGCCGCTGGATATCACGTTGTCGCGCCGGACATGCCCGGATACGGTGAGTCGGATGCTCCAGTCGACCTCAATGAGTACGATGTCAAACGTCTGTCTGCGAACCTCGTTGCCATTCTCGATGATCTGGGAGAACAACAGGCCATCCTGATCAGCCACGATTTTGGCACAGTCATTTCGTGGAACATGGTGCTGCTCTACCCCGATCGCTTTAGAGCGTTTGTGCCTACAAGTGTTCCCTGGTTTGGTCGTGGACCGGTCTCGCCCATTGAGGTTTGGAAGCAGCGTTACGGTGAAGATTTCTTTTACATTCTCTATCACCAGGAACCCGCCGTCGCTGAAGCAGAGTACGATGCTGATCCGCGCGGTATGTTGATTCGGATGTTTCAGACACCGGGAGCTCCCCGCAAAGCTCCGCTGATCACAGATCCGAAACGCGCGGCGGGTGGAATGTTGGGGCGACGCGGTGAGCCATTAGGATTGCCGGCATGGCTTACGGAAGACGACTTTGATTACTACGTTAGTCAGTTCGAAAAATCCGGCTTTCGCGGTGGCGTGAACTACTACCGCAATTTTCATCGTAACTGGAAAATCACCGCGGAACTTGCGGGTAAAACGATCGACATTCCGACTTTGTTTATTGCCGGCGAATACGATGCGGTTCTCGCCGGAGCCACGGCTGAAATTCTGCAACCGAAAATGTCCCGAGTGATTACAGATCTCAGAGGCGTCGAGCTACTTCCTGGAATCGGACATTGGGTTCAGCAGGAAGCGCCGGAGGAGGTGAATCGATTGATTTTGGAGTTTCTCGACGAGTAAATCGGATCAAGCAACTTGCCTAGGTTTTACTTCATTGGCAATCAAGCTGGACTTCTCCGCTTGAGCGACGCGCAGATCGTGCTCCATCTGCAGGTTCATCCAGAATTGCGCGGTGGTGTCGAAGTAGCGGGCTAGGCGCATCGCCGTATCTGCGGTGATGCCCCGCCGCTCAAGAATCACGTCATTGATCCTCGAAGCAGGCACGTGCAAGTCGCGCGCGAGAGCATTCACGCTCATGCTCAGCGGTAGTAAGTAATCTTCTCTCAGAATTTCACCAGGGTGCACCGGGCGCATGCCATTCTTGATCATTGCGAACTCTCTCTTTAGTGGTAATCCACGATCTCGACATCTTCCGGGCCGTCGTCTGCCCAGCGAAAACAGACCCGCCACTTGTCATTGATCCGGATGCTGTGCTGATTCGCTCGATTTCCCAGCAACAGTTCTAGACGATTGCCTGGAGGCGAAGCGAGGTCTCGTAATTCAACGGCGTTGTCTAGTTGAACTAGCTTCCGCTCAGCGATATTGAGCACCGATGACCAGCGTTTTGATTTGCCAGTCTCGAACAATTCCCGTGTGTCCTTACAGCGGAAGCCTTTTATCATGGCTGGAGTCTATACCGTTTACCGGTAAGCGGCAAGGTTCAAGGTGCTCCATTTACCGTGTCGTCTCCAGCCGTCTTTTCGGTGACAGTGTGTAGACACCACGGGACACACACTTGAACCATCCGTATACGTCGCTGTACATAATTTGTCTGACCTTGGGTTCGTTCAACACCCGAGCAACGTCGGAGGCTTTGCTTGGGCTTTGTTCAAAAAGGAATTTGGCGATGGCGACGGCCTGCTATCGGTAAGCAGTCATAATGCCTCGCCTTGTTTCAGAGGCTCCGCGATTCGGATCGCCCACACGATGATTGAACTCTTGCAGCAGGCGCTGTTTACGCGGTTTCGATTGACGCGGTTGGTACTCACCGGGGTCGCGTATCACTTTTACACGATCGCTCTCCCGAACCGGGTCGATCAACAGTAAACCCAACCCCAACATTCGGAACAACTTTATGATGTGTTTGCGGCGTGTCTTCAAGATTTTGCAGTGTGCTGGAACGCCAACATAGACCTTCGGTGGTAACGCCAGCCGCGCAACTGCTTGCAGAAGCACGCCAACATTGAGCAGCAATTTCAGCTCCACAGCGACAGGATCTTCATCACCACGCACGGCCAGTACGTCGCAACCCTTACCTCGCCCTTCACCTCGTAGTGTTGAGACTCCAGAAAGCTTTTCAAGGGAAGGTAAAGGTCAGACTCTTTCATGCGCTTTGTTAACTCGTGCTGGCGCAGACCGGGAATTCCACGCGGGTAAGCAGATCGTCGGGCGCCACCTGACGTGGGTCATTGAGATACGTTTCACGGGGAGGACCGGCTTGTTGCCTGTTATCCAACTTCTCAATGTGTGATAGGCGCAGGAGAGTTCCTCGTAAGGGCCATGATGCACGGTTGTTGCCATCGTGCCGCCCTCCAGTTCTCGCCCATACACTTCGGAATCTCCTGAGAAGGAATTCTGCACGGGGATGCTGTTCAGGTTGGTGTGAATTCTGAC
>JBBSPQ010000011.1:0-12311 GCA_038258585.1 Pseudomonadales bacterium | reverse complement strand
CATCGCAGGAAGCAACGTAAAATTTTCCGTTTTGTTGCAGAAAGGTAACAGTACGGTTCGAAAGCGTCTCTCTAGCCCAACACTTTTTCCAACGTCAAACCTGTAAATGCCAGATTTTCATTTCGCAGACTGGCACACCCATTGCTTTGGTATAAGTAGCAACTAAAAATATATCAGCAAAGGTTACTAATGGAGACTAAGCATGTCGTTACAATCAACTCGAAATATAAATATCACCCAGCAGAGTCAGCGCGGCGCTTCTATCCAAAGGTCTGTAAAAGTCTCTCAAAAAAAGGTAAATGATCGGCGCGAACGAAATCTTCAACCATTGACTAAACAGCCAACTCAGCCAGATCAATACAATCAAGAGCACCCCGCTCAAGTCCAAGGTTAGCACCAAATGATCCGCCGTTATTGTTGGTTATGGCGTGCATTTTTTTATATCAACGCTCTCTCTGGCTGCAGGGCTTTCTTAGACTCCAAACCTAAAGGTTAAGGCTGCCAAAGCAAAAGCGCTGGCTTTAGCAAAAGGGGATCTTTCGCGCGAAACCGACATGGAAAACGGGGAGGACGATGAAACAATGTCCATGGTGACCATAACTTCAGCAGTGGGGGAGTGGTCTTTATTGACCGCTAGCTTTGCATTGTTCGTTGGAATTTATTTGGGTGTGTTGACCATGCCAATTACCACAGAATATGCTGTTGTGGCTGGCCTAGTTATTTGGGCCTTATTCTTTTTATCCTTAGTCATTTTGGAATACAAAGCAGTAACCACTGTTGTAGGCGGCCTAATACACTCTGCTGTCGGCGGGCTTCGAAACAGCGCTGGAGTAGCCTCCACCCTATTTACTCCTTCTAAGAGTAAAAGCATTGAAAACCAGACGAAAATCTATTCGTGCCATTTATGAAGAAGTTGATAGAATTATTCGTAAAGATAAGATGATATTGTTGAAGTACCGGATGACCATTTTAAGGATTACCCCACTTTAAGCAAAGAAAACATGGGTAAATTGAAAGACGCTGCCAATAAAATAAAACCACAAGCTGATAGTGCCAGCGACGATAATATTATCGTCGCTGCATTTGACCAATTGGTACCGGTGTCAGCTGAAAAGTCAGCTGAGTTGCGGAAAAAATTAGCAGATATTCTGGAAAATACCAGTAATACAGAAATATCGACCGACAAGTTCAAGCAAGATATTGTACAAGTTTTTGAAGACCCTAAAGCCGAATTCGAAAGCATTAAATCTCGGCTCTCCTTATTCGATAAATCAACCTTAAAAGAAATAATTGCGGACAGTGGCAATTTTGAGGCAGATAAAGTTGATAAAGTGGTAGATCAGGTTTTTAATTTCATGAGCGGCATGGGCGAGAAAGCCAAAGGTGAATTAACTAAAGTCAAAGTTAACTCAGACATAAAATCTATATTAAACACAAAATTGGAAGAATACCTCGATGGATTAGGAACACCTGAGTTAAATTATTTCTCCCTTAAAAGAGACGCGCAATCTATCATGGATGAACCTGGTTCAGCACCCCAAGTTATTCGTAAGAGGTTACAAAAGCTTGATAAAGGATCGTTAATTTTTCTTCTTTCCAGCAATTCCAACATATGGCAAGAACAAGCTACAAATGCAGCTGACACTATGATAGACGCCAGAGACAAGGCGCTGGAGACTTACGCCAGTATTGAGACCGAAGTGGCGAAGCGTTATCAACACAGTAGAATGAAGATGGTTTTATACGCAGAACATGTACGCGAAAATGCCATAACTGCTGCATGGTGGTTAGTGGCAAGTGCTTTAGTATGTGCGACTGCGTCTGTCGGTGGGGCTTTACTATCAGTCTGTCAAGTGAGGGGTACGGATTGCTTAAACGTGAGCGAGTGTACCGGAAGGAATACCGGACTTTGGTTGCTCGCTCAGGTAGATATAGCCTACCCGACTTAGTAAACCCCGTCGGCTGTGTCAGGACAGCTTCCCCAAAAACTCCCGCACTGACACTTTTTCAGACGGATAATCGCTCGGGGAATTTGGTGTGCCATCGCGGATATTGCTCCAGAGAGCTCTTCGAGGATTTGCCTGTGTGGAATGCCAACCTCAAAGAGCCTGAACCATAATGCCGAACAGGTTATTTGTCGGCTCGGTTCCCTTAATGCGGTGAATAGAGCACCTAATCACCGCATTGGATGGCAGCATTCCTAAAATGGTTTTCCGCTGACGCGCCGCCACTTGATCCAGTATTGAAAGCAGCTATCGCGCATTTGTGGTTCGTTACCATTCACCCCTTCGATGACGGAAACGGTCGCATTGCACGCGCGATTGCCGATATGGCGCTGGCGCGCTCTGAACAAAGCCCTCAACGCTTTTACAGTATGTCCGCCCAAATTCGTCTGGAGCGGAAAGAGTATTACAGCATTCTTGAATTCACCCAGAAAGGCGAGCTTGATATTTCACAGGCTCAAGACAAATTACAGAGGGTCTGCTCCAAGCGCAGCGCCGAAATGGAGACCGTATTTCAATCGCCGTTTGACTAATGCTGGTTGTAAATCTTCTAAAGCTGACCTGTCTCCTATATTCAGACCCATGAGCACCATGAGATTTCCGGTTAAATACCACTTGGGAGATCTGAATATGAGAAACGTTACTCAAAGAGACAGATTATTCACTTCAGCAAAATTCAATCACTATTGGCATTCCGCGACTTCAGCAGGATACTTCTACTCATTCTTTGAAAGGAGTTCTGGGGACAGTTTACTTAATTCAAGAGTCTGGCACAAAAAAAGAACCTGGCCAGAATTTGGTACAACGGTATTAAAGCGAGTGTTTAGATCAGGACGAGCGATGACCATTACCCGAACTTAGTAAACCGTCCCCACAATTATAGAAGCTCCGGATGGCCGATATTTTGTTCGGCTTTTGCCAGTGGCCGCACAGCAATCAATTCTGGAAACTTTCTTAGTCGACCCTAATTGCGTTGCCGTATGCCGATTCTGACAATTTTCCGTATTTGGCGAAATCTGCTACTGCGCGCAGGTAACCCTCGGCCACGCGAGTGGCGGTGCGATCGCCACTCGTCTCAATAAATTCAACAATGCCATGATCAGTATTAGGGAATTCCAGAATTGTCAGAGGGCGTCCATCGCGCTTTAAGCTGGTAAGGCGGTTCAGTGTGGTTTCGGGCGGAGCCTCTATATCTGCGCCAGCAATCACCCATAGTTGTGGCATTCTAAGGGAGTTCAGTGTGGGCATAGGATCATAGCCCCAGGGCGTGCCCTGATTTTCTACACGCCGCGCAATCGGCGCAAACAAATGCAGCACTAGGGCTGGGTAGCGAAGAATCTCGCCTGTGTACTCGCCCGTAATTTTAGAAAACCACGGACGCGAACCGTAAGCTTTCCTTACTTGCGCATATGCTTCGAACCCTTCCCGAAATCCACTTGCCATCAGCAGCCCCGTAACCCTTGTCACCTCGTCAGCTTCAGTGAGATCAGCACCGCTGTATCCGAGCGCTTTCATTTCCAGCAGCACCTGCTCCCTGTCTTCATCGTTGGGGGATATCGCCAGACCATAGCCTACGATCACTTGATCCACAGGCGTCTGTGTGGCCGTTAGCGGTGCAACCCACCCCCCTTGGCTGGTGCCAAAAATTGTCAGCGTTTCAAGCCGATTGCCTGCAAGACGTCGTGCTTCCAAAACAGCGGCCGCGGCGTCATCGGCCAGCAAGTCAAAGTCCTGAGTGTACTTGCCAGAAGATTCCCCAGTACCCCGCTTGTCAAACACAAAGACACCAACACCCAGCGCAGGCAGCTGCCTCTGCCACGCGTTGAATTGCACTGCAGAGCTGGACTCTGAACCATGCACCACCACCACTATTGGCACCTCAGTGGCAGCCAGCGGCAAAACTAGACGACCACGCAGTTGAGTATTGCCACTAGCAAAGTCAGTTTCAATTTGTTCAAAGGCGACCCTCGAACCTCGCTGCTGACCGACACTGATCAAGTCACAGGTTTGAGCTTGAATGGTCAAATTAATAGCACCGGGATGCGTTGGATTTGCGTCAGAGGGATTTACCAGACCAAATAAGCCATCAAGAGTGCGCCAACGCCAGATATTGGTTGGGGTTTTGCTGATGTCCAGCAGTGAACCGTCGTTCATGGTATACGTGCCGGTATTGCAGTCGCCCAGTTGTTGCGCCAGAGCTTGGCCTGCAAACATCAGCAAAAAGGTTGTCAGGATCCCCCGGGAGAGCATTTTCCCAATTGACGCCAAACTAAATCCGCTTCTCTTGAAAACTTCTATCTGACAGCGTTGCTGATAAGTCAATTGTTTGCATTCATTCATTTAACATATCTCATGGAGGTGAAGAAGGAAGAGGAAGTTCTGGGGTTCTGGGTCAGTTTACTTACTTCCTTAAAGGGGGGAAAGATTCAAACTGAATCCATAATTCTTAAGGTCAGGAGTTGCAGCGAGGGAGAGATTGATTCAGGTTTTGGAGGGCTGCCGAGGGGAGAGATTGATTCAGCTTTTGGCTAAGCCAAAACCTTCACCCTGCGGGCAGCCTGCGGCTGTCCAAAACGCTGCGCGTTTTGTCGAACTAGGAGTTGAACTCGACGGGTGCACCAAATAAAAAAGGGGCCTCATTGAGGACCCTTTTTTATTTGGTGCACCCGGAGAGATTCGAACTCCCGACCAAGTGGTTCGAAGCCACCTACTCTATCCAGCTGAGCTACGGATGCGTGCGGGGCGGAATTATATAGAAGTCTTACAGGACGGTCGATTGCTAAATCCGAATCAGAGCACTGATTGTAGAGATAGATGCTTATTCGTGAGTGCCCTTCTCCCCTGCATCAATTGCAAGACGGAAACCGGACTCATTATAGTATTGCAGCAGCTGTGTTCGGAACCACAGCTGTCCCCGTGTTTTTACTTTCTGCTCCACTCAGCCAGTCTTGGCTCCTGAGCAGTAACTCAAACTGGGACGAAGGCATGGGCACATTTAAATAGAATCCTTGGAATTCGTCGCAAACACGGGACTTCAGATAGTCCACTTGGGCGGACGACTCTACCCCTTCTGCGACGATGACCAGTCCAAGAGTGCGTCCCATAGCAATGATTGCGTCTGCCACGCCCTGGCTTTCCTTGCTGCCCTCGATATCAGCGATGAAGGAGCCATCGATCTTGAGAGTATCGATCGGGAAATCTTTCAATTCCGACAAGGAAGAATAACCGGTTCCGAAATCATCGATAGCGATGCGCACTCCCAATTTCTTCATTTGGTGCATGACACCGATCGCCTTGGGGAGGTCGTTCATGATCATACTTTCAGTGATTTCGAGCTCCAGCTTGCCGGGTTCTATTTCAGTCTCCTGCAGGATCGCTTTAAGATCCTTGATCAGCTCATCATCACCGAACTGCGCGGCGGAAAGGTTCACAGCCATGTTGAATGGCAGACCTTGCTTGCGCCAGACTACGCTCTGGCGGCAGGCTGCTTCCAAGGCCCAGAGTCCGATAGGGATGATCAGACCAGATTCTTCCGCAATGTTAATGAACTGCCGCGGGACAATCAGACCCATTTCCGGATGCTGCCAACGCAATAGGGCCTCCATGCCCGTTATCTTGCCGGTGGCGAGATCACGTTTGCCTTGGTAGAAAAGGCGTAGTTCGTCATTCTCAAGGGCGTAACGCAGGTTGGTTTCGAAACTCATGCGCTCGAGTGAACTGGTATAGATATGGTTCGAATAGAACCTCACGTTGTTTCGGCCCCGTTCCTTAGCGTGATACATGGCGATGTCAGCATTCTTCATCAGTGTTTCTTCGTCCTCACCATGATGGGGGTAGACACTGACTCCAATGCTTATCGTCGTGCGGATCTCCTGCCCCGCCAACATATAACTACTGCGCACGGCATCGAGAATCTTTCGGGAAGCTTCAGTCAGTGGTTGTTCGTCGCCGGTGTCCGGCAGCAAAATGACAAACTCGTCTCCGCCCAGCCGAGCCACAACATCACTTTCCCGAAGCACACCCTTGATGCGGATCGCGACCTCTTGGAGCAACTGATCACCAGCATCGTGACCCAAGGTATCGTTAATTGACTTGAACTTATCCAGATCCAAAAACATGAGCGACATGGGTTTTCCACTGCGCCGCGCTTCCGCCATACTCTGTTGCAGCAGTTTGGTGAAGAAGCTGCGATTGGGCAGCCCAGTCAGCCCATCATGGAAAGCCAGGTATTCGATCTGGCGGGTATGCGCAATCTGCTCTTTGAGCACTTTGGTACGGCTGCGATGCAGCTGGCGTCTTAGTCGGCCCAGAATATAAAGCAACACCAGCAGCAGAATACTCACGACCGTAGTGCGAACCAGGTAGGTCTCTATCCGCGCCGTGGCACTGGCATTTTGCTCTGTCACCGAAAGCCCCACAGCAAGCGTCAGCGGGAAACCAAAGATTGGCCGCGTGCTGGTATAACGTGCCTCACCATCCCAATCATGCCCAAAAATAGTGACCGCAGAATCCTCACGCGTTTCAAGCCAAATGTCGGACCCTGACGGTACGCCGTAAGCGATGGAATCACCCGTGCGCCTGATACGAAAGATACCGTCGCTGCCAAGCAATCCGAGCATTCCTCGCGCGCCAAGACGAACCCGCTCGTAACCACTGACAAAGTATTCGGCGTCTGCTGACACAATGGTGACCCCAGCAGCTTCGCCGTCGGGGGTACGCAGCATGCGACTGAAGTCCAGCCACCACTGTTCATTGGACTCATCAAAGCGGGGCTGGGAGACCAGAAGTTGCTCTTCCGGCAGGAGAGAAAGTTCAGCAATATCGACATAGATGCGTGCTTCCAAGGGGCGAGTGGAGGCCAACGGCACGCCATCGGCAGCAGCAATAGTCACGGCAAAGAGAATCGCAGGCGGCAGCAGATGATTGACAGACAACTCTTCCAGCACCTGCTCCGGATTAGTCAGATCCATGAAGGCAACCAGATCCAGCGTGTGTTCGATCTCCGTGAGGGCACGGATCATCTGGGCCTCATACGTTCCGGCTATCTCCAGTGCGGAAACCATTGCCGTCTGTTCTGCGTTGCGTATCTCGATCCGCACCAGATTTAAAGTCGCGCCCCATAGGGCAGTCAGCAGTATTAAGGCGATAAGAAAAAACTGCATGCGAGGTCTACTCAGACGCTCGAAAAGTCGGGCTCCGGGACCTACCGATTCGAGTGTGCGGGAAGTGACGACATCAGTTGAATAGTTCATCACTCGAGCACCACCCTTAGAGAACCGTCGATCAAATGACGCTCAATGTAACCAATGCTCTGTGGGTCGTTAGCAATGACCTGCACTAATTCCTCTCGCGAACCAACACTGCGCGGGGGTCTACCGCGCCCGGTGAACACCAAGCGGGACCAGTGCGTCCTGATCTGTGCGGCGGTGCGCCCCAATACCTCGGTATAGAAACGTCCCCGCTCCTCACTGCCTTCTGCCTGATCGACTGGGACAGCCCGGCGGCCGTCCGGAAATGCCAGCGACTTGCCTAGAAAGATGTCTTCCACCTGGCTTTTACTCAGGGACTGCACCGGATTAGCGCGGGAGACCACGACCACCATTTTATTCGCTTTATGTGAACTTTCATCGGCCAGCCCTTCACTCTGCATCAGTAGACAGGCCAGCAAAACGCACAGGCAATGAGAGAATCCGGAGATCATGCGCGCGGCGCTCAAAATACGTAGTCCAAGGAGAAACTGATCAGATTCGCCCGGGTTGGTCGGAAGTCAGGTTCGAAATTGGCGAAGGTGCCGTAGGAGCCATCCCGCACTGACACTCGGTCATATTGCGCCTTCAGACTGACATTGGGCAGAATGTTCCAGCGCAGGCCAAGACTGGCTGTTTGCTGCTGCGTCGAGTACGCGGTCTGCAGATAATCCAGAGAATCGTTCAGATAATCTATGGTTGGCCTTAGATAGAACGGGGTAACAGAAGCATCCAAGCCTATGGCCTGGCTGTGGCCGCCGTCCGCTCTGGCATAGATCGCGTAGGGAGTGAAATCGCCGAAATGATAACCCCCACTGGCATACCAGCCGCGTCTATTACCGAAGTCAGATGGTGTCGTCCCTATGCCAAGTTCAGCCATGAGGAACCAACTGCCTGGATCGTAACTCATGCCGATGGAGCCGAAAGATGACCAATCGCCGCTGACATCATAGTGACGAACCACCGACACACCCGGTGCACCGAATTCCCGATACGCGTCCCAAAAGGGATCCAGTGCATCGAAGACCAACTTCAACGAGGAATAACTGGCACGAAGTGTCAGGTCTTCAATTTCCAAGCGATTGGAAATTACCCACAAGTTGGGCGCCTTCAATAAGCCGTCCAATGTATCAATACTGTTGCGCCCATAGCTGAGCTCGGTAGTGGAAATCGCATTACCGAGGTGGGTCTGATAGGAAAGATCAATGCCGTCGCTGCTGGTAATGCCAACGATGTGGTAGAGCTCTGCGGGAGGTCTGATCCAGAGCAAAGCATTACCCACTTTGCGATAATCGGAAACCATGAAATTGCCCAGAGCAATTCGTCCGAAGCGAACTCTTAGAGCAGGAGAGATATCGTATTGAAGATTGGCCCACTCGATATTGAATTCCACATCACCATCAAATTCCCGTTCTGCTATTACTTGCAGCACGGCGGAGAGACGGGAGGTAGGCTCGACACTCAGTTGCACGCCCGCACGACTGTCAAGGCCGAGATCCCACGCCCCACTGCGGCCCGGGCCTGTCGGGCTAAGCGGGTCGGGCGTGAAGTCAGCGCGTTTTTCCTCCGAGTGCGCCGCGCCAAACGTCCCGAAGCCGTTGACAGACCAGATGCTGTCAGGAGATTGCGCCAGTGCGCCAGAACTACAAACTAATGCGTAGGCAGCGAGAAAAGCAGCCTTTTGAGAATACATAATGTAGAAACCCGCATCCGAAAAAATACACACAGACTAGCGGCATGGCAGGCTTGAACATTAGCGGATAAAGCAGAATTCCTGACAATATTTTGGAATCGAAAGTTACTGCTTTATCAAGTCGATCTCAAATGCATGTAAGGCACACGAATTACTCATCATTAGAATTAATGAACCGTGCCAATGCATCGATGTACAACTGCGGCATCGGACTCCCCACCGCAATCGCCGTCATGTGAGACTTCTCCGGCAGAACCACATTCTGAAAATTTCCCAACTCTCGGACCATACGCTGCGCCTTGGAGTATGGGCGGTCGTACTCACCATTGATGGCCAATACGGGAAAATCGATGCTGCCCAAATCCATTTCTGGGCCGGTTCTGACTGCAGGGGTCGCAGCGGCCGGTGTACCACCCTCACGGTTTGATGCGGCGGCTCGCAGTCTTTCAAAAGCCGCAGCCTCGGAACCCGTTGGGGTGGGCGCCACCGGGTCCATACTTTCAGCCATTTTCGCAAGCTCCATATCCGACTCACGAATTCCAGATCCACCAAAGGAACCGGTGATAAACAGTTCGGGATTGGATCCCATCAGACTGCCGGTAATGCTGCCGCCCATGGAATAACCATGGATGTGAGCTTTGACGATACCCAGATGAGCCATTAGTTCGATCGTGTCACGTGGAATGCCGGAGCCATTTTGCTGAGGCTTGTCGCTAAGTCCATGGTTACGATTGTCGATGGCCACAACGCGATGATTCTTGGCCAGCTCCTGCGCGATTCCAGTAGAGAAATACATCCTGCGCGCGCTGTCTGTGAAGCCGTGGATGAGCACTACCCAGCTGCCACTGTCGCCAAGCGTCATGTAATGAATGCGGATGCCGTCGGAGGTTTGAAAGTAGCCGTCTTCAGGCTCCTGAGCCAAGACCGTTGACGTCAAAACCAACGAGGTAAGAGCAAGCAGGCAAACTGCCTTGAACAGGTTTCTCATTTTTAGTATCCCCCCGGATAAACGGTGTCGTAAGTAATGTTCTTCAAAATAGAGTTGAGGCCTGATAGTGTTCTCCCCTCAACCACCTTGCAATGAGATTCACCTTACCCAAAGACAGGTTCACCTATTCTGTCAGTCATCCTCACTCTACCGCAGCAGACCGCACCCCAGCCCCAAACTGATTCGCAGCAGTGCCTTGCGGCAGATTCAACGTTGAATCGAGATCACCTGTCTGCCCCGCCGCCATCTCTGGAATTCCAACGCTGCGTCTCACTAATTGACCTGCCACCACCGCCTGAAACTCGACGGTAATGTTACGCAATGGAACCGGCGAACGATTCTCAACTCGCGCTATTAGGCGACCGTTCTGAGCAACGTAGGGTTGAACGGCGATGTATTGCGCCGGATTGTCTGCTACATCCAAGCGGACATAAGCCGTGCGCGCCTGATCTCCGACCAGACCCTGCGCCGATGCAGCCATCTGAAAATATTGCTTGGCAGTTGCTCGATCATTACCAGCCAGAGACAGGGTGCCCAATTCATTCGCTGCCAATGCCGTTGGCAGTAGTTTCATGCTTGCCTCGAGATCTTCAGTGGCGCGATTACTCTGCCCCTGCCGTGAATAGGCGACACCGCGGCCAAGGTAATAATCGAAGTAATTGGGATCGTCACGGATCGCATCATCGTATGCGCTCACTGCCGCCTGATAGCGGCGCTGATAGACAAGGATGTCGCCCTGAAGACCACGAAACCGTGCTTCGTCGGGTACGCGGTCGATAGCAGTCGCGACTTTATCTGCTGCATCTTCCAACTTATCTTCCGAGATCAGCTTCTCCGCCTCATCGAAGGCGTCATAGGCAGGTTTGGTTTGGTGCAGAAATGCCGTAGCCTGTTGGTAGCGTTCCACTCCCAATTCACCCCCGCTGATTCCTTCGGAGCGCAATTCTGCCACCAGCACACGATTGTTCTGGACACGCTCCTGTGACGGTGGATGGCTGGCAAATAGCCCGTCTAGCCAGCTCGACTCTCGCCCTTCAGACAACCGCACAAACGTCTCCTGCAAACTGATGGCGGCGGATGGATCATAGCCCGCTTTCGCCATGTAACGAATGCCATAGGCGTCAGATTCCCGCTCCGCTTCACGGCCATAACGCTGGGTCACCAGTTGCGCCCCCAATTGCGCGCCACCCACGATGTAGTCGGCGTAATCCGTGCCCTGTGCTGCCACAGCTCCAACGATAAGAGCGCCCTGCAGCAGCATGCCCCGCTCCATGGATTGAGCGCCATGGCGTGCGGCGGCGTGAACAATCTCATGCCCGAGCACAGCCGCTAGTTCGGCCTCGCTATTGAGCTCTACCGGTAGACCGCGATTGACTGCAATCTTACCGCCGGGCAACGCCCACGCGTTCGGCACCGAATTATTCAGAACCACAAATTCATAGGGCAGTTTGCGATCACTCACTGCAGCCAGACGCTGGCCAACTCCCTGCACGTATGCGGTTAGCTCTTCATCGACCTTATACTGACCGCCCTGACTCTGTTGCGAGGGAGAATACTGTTCCTGCCCGATACTCAGTTCCTGACCTTCAGAAACGAAGCCAAGCTCTCGATCTCCCGTCACCGGATTGACGGCGCAACCAGCCGTAACGAGAATTAGAGTTGTCGAAAAAATAGCCAGCAAACGCTGCCTGTATTGAGGGTGCTTTTTGTCCTGTAAGCCTTGCATGATGAGCTCCTGACTATTTGCTTGCTGACGATTCTATCCCGAGTGCAGATAAATCGCATGATCCACATCGCTTTTCAGCAACGGGATGCTATATCGGCGAAAGCAGAGATTTAGGCTATGCTTCTGTTCAGACCCATTTATTGCAACCCGCTTAAAAAGGACGTGACTATGACCACACGCTGTATCTGGCCGGGCAACGACCCGCTTTACATCGAATACCATGACAAAGAATGGGGTGTGCCAGTGCATGACGACCGCGAATGGTTCGAGTTTCTGTGCTTGGAAACCCAGCAGGCAGGGTTGAGCTGGATTACGGTATTACGCAAACGCGAGCACTATCGGAAGATGTTCAAGAACTTCGAGCCTGAAGCCGTGGCACGCATGCAGGATATGACCATCGAAAAGTTACTGCTGGACCCTGGCTTGATTCGTAACCGCCTTAAACTGTATGCCTTGCGTAACAACGCCATCGTATTTCTCACCGTGCAGAAGGAGTTCGGCTCTTTCGATAAGTACATGTGGTCCTTTGTGCAGGGTAAACCGATGAATGGCCGCAGACAGGGCCACGGCGATGTTCCCGCGACCTCTCCGGAGAGCGACATCATGTCCAAAGACTTGAAGAAGCGAGGCTTCAAGTTTGTGGGCTCTACCATCT